>NZ_JACFPU010000013.1:0-779 GCF_016101825.1 Gilliamella sp. B14384G12
GGATTGAAACCTCAGCAGATAAACCATCAATATTTAACGTATAACGATTATGACCGACTCCGTTAACTAAACCTTGCTTTAAACCCCGACTTAAACCATTGCCCAATTGATTTACCAGATCGGCTAATCCTTTATCCATGCTATCCTCGATATATTTCATGTGCGCTGCAAATAAAACTTTGTTTTATTGAACTATTTATTATTATTTTTATCTGACCAGTTAATTATTATAAAATTGCTAATAGTAAGTAAGGTGTTAAAATCAGTCAAATTTAAAAATAATCTAAAATTGGATATAAAATACCCTGTTTAGGGTATTTTGCAACCTTTTTTTAAAAAAATCTTTAAATTCAAATTAGATGGATAACTTACTGATATTATTAATTATATTAATAAAATATCATTGAAAATTTGTTACTTAAACATGATCAAAAAAGGATTAGTAGAATTTGGCTTTTGCAGATTTTTTATTGAGTATTTTGCACAGAATTTTTATTAAGATTTGTAACTAAAAAATCATTTTTACTCAAATATAGCCATGACCTGAAATTTTTTAACAAAATAATTACTTACTCAAGTCACAAAAAATAATGTTTTCTAAAACGATCGATTAGGCTATAAATATTATTTTAATATGATTGAATTATTGATTAACGTTAATTTAATAAATTAATTATATTAATAAGTTACAATTTATTTTGTAAAAAATATTCAGGAGTGTATACCGTTTCATTATAAAGACACAATAATTCTAAATATGAATTACAATGATAAAAATA
>NZ_JACFPU010000013.1:875-87220 GCF_016101825.1 Gilliamella sp. B14384G12
AATAATTTGAGTTTTATGCATTCTTTATAACTATTTTGTTCAGTGTTTTTTTAATCATTAATCCTAAAAATTCATTTTACTGAAGCATCCCTATAACCTGAAACTTTTTGACAAAAATAACGGACTCACAATTACCGAAAAATATTTTTTTGAACAATACTGATAAACAATAAATAAGATTTTAATGTGATTGAATCATTGGATTAACGTTAATTTAATAAATTAATTATATTAATAAGTTATAATTAGTTTTGTAAAAAATATTCAGGAGTGTATACCGTTTCACCATAAAGACACAATAATTCTAAATATGAATTACAATGATAAAAATAATTTGAGTTTTATGCATTCTTTATAACTATTTTGTTCAGTGTTTTTTTAATCATTAATCCTAAAAATTCATTTTACTGAAGCATACCCATAACCTGAAACTTTTTGACAAAAATAACGGACTCACAATTACCGAAAAATATTCTTTTGAACAATACTGATAAACAATAAATAAGATTTTAATGTGATTGAATCATTGATTAACGTTAATTTAATAAATTAATTATATTAATAAGTTATAATTAGTTTTGTAAAAAATATTCAGGAGTGTATACCGTTTTACTTTTTATAAATATCTGAATTTAATTTTAAGAATCGATAGGTTGATAAAAGACTTGTAAGGTGTTCATATTTTATGGTGCAGTCTCAGTCTCAATTAGTAATGAATGCAGTATGATAAATAACTCACCATGTTTATAATCATCTTGTTTATAAGGTCAAATCCAAATCAAATATTAGGTGTAGACATAAAATTAAAATGGGATAGGGTATGAATATTTTTTGCAAATTAAACCTAATATTAATTAATTTATGTCTATTTAGTTACAACTCGTGTAACTAAAATCGGTAGTCTCCATGTTCCACCAAGAAACGCATTACATGAGCCAGTGGTGTTTTTTGCAGAAGGTACGAATTTACGCCCGTTCCATGTGAGTTCTTCATATATCCAACAGTCACCCAATCCTCGCATTTTACGGTCGCTTTTTATAACACCATTATTATATTCAGGAAATACATTGGTTACTACAAACTCAATTTTGTTATTGTTTATTTTTTTCTTAGGAATAACCCAATAAGCATCACTAAAATTATAAGCACCTCTTAAACACGAAGCTTTTAATAAATCGTTATTCTTATCTAATTTGTATAGATAAAAATGCGGTTTAAAGTTATCTTCTTCATCATCTAAATCATAAGAAAAACAGTCAGCTTCTTTTTCGTCACTATAGCGTGTTTTAAATTCAGGAAAAATTGCTATTACTTCGTCTAATGTTAGTTTTTTGCTTTCATCAGACTTAATTACAGTACCTTTTTTTATGACAGGAGCAGGTATTGGCTTATAAACATGATTTTCGCTTTTCTTACCTGATTTTATTATTGCTCTAATTGTACCGATACGGCCTTGTACTTCATCCATTTTTAACATTACCGCATTATAGCCTATATCAAATAACTCCCAATATCTGTCGCCTTGCTTGAAAAAAATTTCATTATCAGTTTTTTTTAATACTCTAAGGAGTGCGCTTAATTGATGAGGTTTTAATTGATAAATTGAATTGGGTTTCTTTATTAGTGTACCCAAGTCTTTATTATTAATAACTAGGCTGATTGGGTGATTCTTTAGTATTTGCTCTTTTTTGTCATCGTCTTCATATTTATAAGATTCGTATTTAAAATAACCACCAGTAATAGGTTGATTTGCACCAGCTTTGCGCTCGAGTAGAATTGATATATGACTATCACCATCATCTAACTCTCTACCAAAACCTGCCACACGACAAGTCAAGGTATTATCACAAACCATTTCCCAATTTACATAGTAAAACTCAACTGCCGTATTGGCATACGCGCAATGACCCAATGTGAATAAAAAAATAATCCTACTAAAAAACGATTAAACATAAACATCACCCAAAGAATATTGGATAATAATAAAGCTAAATTATTAAAATTTAGAGCATAATTTATAGATTGAATTGATTTTTTTATATTTGGCAGTTAATTAAAAAAGATTACTCTATATTTGCAAACTTGTGCGTTTGAATACTGAGTAGCCACTTGTTGTCGTTGCGGTTTTGGTTAATCTTGCCAAGTAATTCAATTGTTTCAAACATATTAAATTCACCCTTTTTTTCGCAAGGGGAAAGATAATAACGTTTTGCTTGAATATTTTGTTCAATATATTGGCAAAAAGGAAGAAAGTCCGCATGGTTTTCGGCAACAATTCGCACTTCACTTGCAGTTGGTTGTATGATTTTTTGATACCGTGCTTGATAGCAAAATTTTGGGCTAAGGGCAATATAGTCAATTAGAGGATCGACTTTACCTAATCCATTACTTTCAATAGCAATATAGTAACCAGCCTGTTTTAGTGGTAAAAGTAATTTTGGTAGCGCTTTAACCATAGTTGGTTCACCACCGGTAATAATGATGTTTTTGCTCGTATATTGTTTAACTTTCGTCAATAACTGCTCTAATGTAAAACGGGTGTATTGGCGAAAGTTAGTATCGCACCAAACGCAATTTAAATTACAACCAGCAAAACGAATAAAAATAGCAGGCATGCCTGTATTGTAACCTTCGCCCTGTAATGATTCGAAGATTTCAACAATGCGAAATTCTGTCATTTTTCACTCCGATGATACTCACAGTATGACGTTGGGGTTTCCCAGAGTTTGATCATTGAGATGGGTAAATATTGTGACAGACAATCAAAAATAAATTTACTCATACCTTCGGCAGTTGTACGACAAGGAAAGGCGAAGATTTTGCGATTCATCTCTTTTAATAATGAAGCAATACGGCACTCATTTGGATTATTTTGATTATATAGATAAGCATGATCGAGAGGATCAACAATATGCTGTTTCACTATTGCTTTTAAATCAGCATAATCCATTATCATATCAGCGCTAGAACCGTTATCTATTAGATCCCCTTCAATTTCGACTAATAAGCGATAAGTATGACCGTGCAGGTTGTGACATTTTTTGTTGTGCCCGTCTAACATATGACAAGCATCGAATTGAAATTCTTTAGCAATTTTGAACATGTATAATTCCTAGTTTTTTTTCGTGGGATGGATTACGAACCACGGTTAGACCACCTAACAAAATAGAGCGGCTAATATAATGGATTAATGCTTAATTGTCATCTTACAATTGTTATTCCGAGCAATATTTATTACACTAACGGTGTAAAATTGAACGTTTATATTTTGCTTATTTCAACAACAGAATATAAATTAATTTTATTGTCGATTTTTTGTAAAAAATTTTCATAAAAAACTCTTGAAATTTATCTTTCCACACTCATTTAGTAACCATGCAAATGGTTTATCTGCTTAAAGCATTTAAGCCAAATCTATTGCTCAGGAGATAGTTAATATGAGGTTAGATAAACTCACTAATAAATTCCAACAAGCTTTAGCTGATGCACAATCATTAGCATTAGGTAAAGATAATCAATACATAGAACCAGTCCATGTTTTATCCGCTATGCTTAATCAAGAAGGTAGCAGTGTCAAGCCTTTACTGGCAGCGGCTGGTGCTAATGTAGCAATGTTACAGCAAGAATTAAATCAAGCTATTGATCGATTGCCACAAGTACAAGGCGTGGGTGGTGAAGTTATTCCATCACAAGAATTTGTCCGTGTTTTAAATCTTTGTGACAAATTAGCACAAAAAAATGGCGATAGTTATATCTCGTCTGAACTCTTTATCTTAGCGGCTTTAGACGAAAAGGGTAGTCTTAGTGATATTCTTAAAAAATCAGGGATCACAAAAGACAGATTAAATCAGGCCGTAAGTCAAGTAAGAGGAAGTGATAACGTGAACGATGCCAATGCCGAAGATCAACGTGGTGCGTTGAAAAAATATACCATTGATTTAACCGAGCGTGCTGAACAAGGCAAGCTCGATCCAGTAATTGGGCGTGATGAAGAAATTCGCCGTACAATTCAAGTATTACAACGTCGTACTAAAAATAATCCAGTGTTAATTGGTGAGCCTGGTGTGGGTAAAACAGCAATTGTTGAAGGACTTGCACAACGCATTGTAAACCGTGAAGTACCAGAAGGATTACGTAATAAACGCGTATTGTCTTTAGATATGGGTGCTTTAATTGCTGGCGCTAAATATCGAGGTGAATTTGAAGAACGCTTAAAAGCCGTTTTAAAAGATTTAGCCAAAGAAGAAGGGCGCATTATTTTATTTATTGATGAAATCCATACCATGGTCGGTGCAGGTAAAAGTGATGGCGCAATGGATGCAGGTAATATGTTAAAACCTGCATTGGCTCGCGGTGAATTACATTGTGTTGGCGCAACAACGTTAGATGAATACCGTCAATATATTGAAAAAGATCCCGCTTTAGAGCGTCGATTCCAAAAAGTGTATGTGGCTGAACCAACTGTTGAAGACACCATTGCTATCTTGCGTGGTTTAAAAGAACGTTATGAATTACATCACCATGTACAAATTACCGATCCGGCAATTGTGGCGGCAGCAACGTTATCGCATCGTTATATTTCCGATCGTATGCTTCCTGATAAAGCCATTGACTTAATTGATGAAGCTGCATCGAGTATTCGTATGCAAATGGATTCAAAACCTGAATCATTAGATCGACTTGAACGCCGTATTATTCAGCTTAAACTTGAGCAACAAGCGCTTAAAAAAGAGTCTGATGATGCGAGTAAAAAACGACTAGAGATGCTAAACGATGAACTTGCTGAGAAAGAAAAAGAGTATGCGTCACTTGAAGAAGAGTGGAAGTCAGAGAAGGCTGCTGTTTCTGGTACTCAGACAATCAAAGCTGAGTTGGAAAAAGCACGAACTGAAATAGAACAAGCTCGCCGTGCTGGTGATCTTAATAAAATGTCAGAGCTTCAATATGGCAAAATACCAGAACTTGAGAAAAGACTCGCATCAGCAACACAGCTTGAAGGCAAGACGATGAAGTTATTGCGTAATAAAGTCACCGATAACGAGATTGCCGAAGTATTATCTAAAGCAACGGGTATTCCTGTTTCAAGAATGCTGGAAAGTGAAAAAGATAAATTATTACATATGGAAGATGCGTTACATAAACGTGTGATTGGTCAAGAGGAAGCCGTTGTTGCGGTAGCCAATGCGATTCGTCGTAGTCGAGCAGGATTGTCTGATCCAAATAAACCAATTGGCTCTTTCTTGTTCTTGGGGCCAACGGGTGTTGGTAAAACTGAACTTTGTAAAGCTTTGGCTAACTTTATGTTTGATAGCGAAGATGCAATGGTCAGAATCGATATGTCCGAGTTTATGGAAAAACACTCTGTAGCACGTTTAATTGGTGCGCCTCCAGGATATGTAGGATATGAAGAGGGCGGTTATTTGACTGAAGCCGTAAGACGTCGTCCTTATTCAGTCATTTTGTTGGATGAGGTCGAAAAAGCACATCCGGATGTCTTTAATATTTTATTACAAGTATTAGATGATGGACGCTTAACCGATGGACAAGGGCGTACGGTTGATTTTCGTAATACCGTTATCATCATGACATCTAACTTAGGTTCTGATTTGATTCAAGGTCAAGTTGAGTTAAGCTATGATGAAATGAAAGCATTAGTAATGACAGTTGTAACTAAACACTTTAGACCAGAATTCATTAACCGTATTGATGAAACGGTGGTATTCCATCCTCTTGGTCAAGAAAATATCAAAGCGATTGCGAAAATTCAATTAGCGCACGTTGAAAAACGCTTAGATGAACGTGGTTACCAATTGGATATTTCGGATGCTGCGTTAGAACAACTTGCTAAAGTTGGCTTCGATCCAATTTATGGTGCAAGACCGTTAAAACGTGCAATACAACAAGAGATTGAAAATCCATTAGCGCAACAAATATTATCTGGTAAGTTAGTTCCAGGTAAAACCATTCATCTTGATTTACAAGGTGATGAAATTGTAGCTAAACAGTAATATTCTTATCACTTGAAAAAACGACCTTAATATGAAGTGACCCCATAAAGTTGGACACTTTCATTAAGCGGCTTGTAAGGCCTGATTTCGATATTCAACCGGAGTCAGGCCTTTTAATTTGGCTTTAATCCGTTTGGTGTTGTAGTATTCTATATAGGTTTGATCAAAAACCATATTATGTATTTGATTTACAGTCTCAGAACCCATAGTACTGCCAGTTTGCGGGTTTATTTTACCGCCAAGTAATATCAATTCGCCATTAGTGCGACTACTGAGTAATGATGCTATTTGCGGTAAATTGGTGACAATGGTTAATTCTAGGTCACTAGGGATATATTCTGCCATGGCTAAATAAGTGGAGCCTGCATCAATAAAAATACACGTGTTCGCTTTGATTAACTCAGCACAATGCTTGGCGACGGATGACTTTTCGGCAACACTTTGTGTCATTCTTGTTTCAAAGCTTGCTGATTGTTTTAAATGACTGACTGCACCACCGTATACTCTTTTGCAGATTCCATCTTGCGCCCGTTTTTGTTAATCTCGACGAATGGTATGCTCTGAAACACCCAATAATTTAATCAAATCTGCGCTTACGACTCTTCCATTTTCGTTTAACAACTGTTGAATATAAGATTGTCGTTGTTTAGGAATTGCATCGTAATCAATCATCATCTATAACTCCATCGACTAATTTACCTTTATCCCAAGCCATATTCTTGTGATATATATTGTCTTCGCCTATATAGTGTGGATTTTCAAAATCGATATTATTTCGTTTTAATAAGCAGGCATTGTATTCATTTTCGGTACATTGACGGCTTACGTTAGTATTAAAATGATGTGTCTGGCATTGATTTTTTTTATGAATATAGTGTTTATTCCTATAGTGATAAACACTATCAATTTGGATCATAATTTTTTGCTCATTTTCGTCATAATCATAACATTTTTTTGTGCCAGTTGCTGATTTGTCTTTGTTATTGAAGTAGAGGTCACTTCCCCACAAGTTTGTCGCTTTGAACTTACCGTTGTCATTGAGATAATAGTCATAGTTATCCCCCAATCTGGTATTAGAATGATACTTTTTAATGGCTAAATCAGGTGCACCATCAAAGTTAATATCTTGCATGATAATACTGTTAAATTTGTTGTAACTGTAATTTAAATTTTGTATTTGTTGCAGTAGTTTATGATTTTTTTTACTGTAAACATTAATACCAACTAACTTAATTTTATCGTTTTTCTGCTTTGACAAAACGGCCGTAAAATAGAGCTTGTCTAGAGATTCTAATTGCAATAACTCAATCTGATTAAATTCTGTATTGGGTTGGTCGTTGATTACCAATTGTTTGTGTAATACTACGGAGTATTGTTGATGATTTTTTCCATCGAACCAATAACCATTTAATGTGTCAGGCAAAAATTTTTGGTCGTCAGCTTGTTCAATGTGCATGTTAATAAATTTAAAATAGTGACTTGAATCTTTAACTTTTATTTTATGCGAAATATTATCGAGATAGATATCTTGATTATCATACAAAACTAAATGGGTAGGATGATCGTCTTCAGTACATGAGCGAATATATTCACATTCAGCAGATAAAATATTAAGTTGTAGTTCAGGATTATTTTGATAAACCCAAACCCCTTTATTAACCTGATTTTCATTATCTTGATTTAAGGAGGTTTCTAAATATAACCTAATTGGGTTGTCGGCAATGTAACCTTTATAAATATAAATAGAACTTAATGCAGGGAAAGATAGTATTAATAATAAGCTGAGCAGTAAATTTCTCATTTTATTCGGTTATTGATTGATTATTCTATTTTTTAACTATGCCCCAGTATAATGTCTTAAGTGATTTTGTACAGATAAATTCAAAGGTTAAATGCTAATGGTGATAGCCTAAGCTATACTCATTTCTTTTTATTTTACTGATTACTATGTTTTATATCATTTATTGATGGATGTTAATTGTTGACAATACCAACTTAAGTCGAATTCTAAACAATTGTAAATATCTAATAATTTATTTATATCTTTAAATATTTAATCAGCAATAATGCATGTTTTCAGCAATTTCAGCCAAACTGATTGATTATCTTATGTTAATAAAATAGTTCAGACTAATCTTTTTAATTAGTTAAAGTGCCGTTCCTCTTGTTGGAATAACAAATTGAGAAGTATCTATATTTTCCAGTTTAAGCAAGGCAATTTTTTTATCAATTCCGCCTGCATACCCAGTCAAATTACCTTTAGCCCCAATTACGCGATGGCACGGAATGATGATTGATATTGGATTATGACCTACTGCTCCACCAACAGCTTGGCTAGACATGCTTGCGGTATTGGTTTTTTGCATGATCTGTTTTGCGATGTCGCCATAGGTAATCACTTGACCATAAGGAATTTGGCATAAAATATCCCAAACTAAATGTCGAAAAGGAGTACCCTGTGGCGCTAAGGGTAGTGCTTCAATAGTCGGTTTTTTACCATTAAAGTAGTCATCAAGCCACAATTTAGTCTTGTTAAAGATGGGTAGATTGGGTTGATATTGTTTTTGGGCATCTACGATTTGCCCAAAATATTTTTGACCTTCGATCCAAACCCCAACCAATTTATTTTGCTGACTAGCAAGCGTGATTAATCCCATTGGTGAATAATAGGTGTCTAGATAAAACATAGCTATCCTTATTAGGTAAATTATTAGGTAAAGGTGCACAAATTCTATTATAGCGACTTCTTATATTATGCCTATGGTTATTACTTTTTTTATTGAATATGTAAAAAGTATTAACTCTGACTATAATGTCTTTAACGACTTTTAAAATAACAATAATGTTGAAAGGATGGATTATGGATTCAAACACTAAACCTGCTAACTCGATGTCTCGTGTTGCTTTAGCTAGTTTTATCGGCACAGCGATTGAGTTTTATGACTTTTATATTTATGCAACAGCCGCTGCCTTAGTTATTGGACCGGTATTTTTCCCTGACAGTTCGCCATCTGCTCAGGCGTTACAATCTTTTGCTACTTTTGGTATAGCCTTTGTTGCCCGTCCAATTGGCGCCATTTTATTTGGGCACTTTGGTGACAAAATAGGGCGTAAGTCTACCTTGGTGTTTTCTCTTATATTAATGGGTGTGGCAACGGCCGGAATTGGATTATTACCTAGCTATAATGCTATTGGTTTTTGGGCGCCGTTTTTGCTGTGTATTTTAAGACTTGCACAAGGATTAGGGCTGGGTGGTGAGTGGGGTGGGGCAGCATTGCTGGCAACTGAAAATGCTCCACAAAATAAGCGAGCATTGTTTGGCATGTTTCCTCAGTTAGGACCATCGATTGGTTTTTTATTATCTAATGGTGTGTTTTTGTTGGTCACTTTATCACTCTCCAATGAACAATTTTTACAATGGGGATGGCGAATTCCGTTTTTATTAAGTGCAGTATTGGTGATTATTGGTTTATATGTGCGTTTAAAATTGGTTGAAAGTCCCATTTTTGCCAACGCATTGCGCAGCAAACAGCAAGTTAAAGTTCCTGCGTTTAACATCTTTGTTCATCATTGGAAAGCTTTGGCGTTAGGTTCATTTTCAATGGTAGGTTGTTATACTTTATTTTATATAACTACTGCATTTTTATTGCAATATGGCACTAAATATCTGGGTATTGCTAAAGGTCATTTTTTAGGTTTTTTATGTGTTGCTATTGTCTTTATGGCGATAGCGACTCCAATTTCTGCACGCTTAAGTGATAAATATGGGCGTAAACCTGTGCTTGTTATTGGCTTGTTATTCGTCGCATTATCAGGCACAGTTATGACGCAGTTTATGGCAAGTGGTTCAGAATTATTGGTCTTGATCTATTTATCTCTTGAGCTGTTTTTAATGGGCATGGTGTTTGCCCCTATGGGCGCCTTTTTGCCCGAAATCTTTCCAACCAATGTACGTTATACGGGGTCTTCGGCCGCTTACAGTATTGGCGGTATTTTAGGGGCGTCTATTGCACCTATTATAGCCAATTATTTGGTAGCAAATGGTGATTTATCTTGGGTGGGGTATTATGTTGCCGTTGCTTCAATCATCAGTATTTGTGCAACATTACTCATAAAAGAGACTTTAAACAGTGACTTTACTCAATAGTGATTAAAAATAAAAAGACTCACCTTGGTGAGTCTTTTTTTATGGTATTTAGTTCTTGTTACAATTATTTGCCAAGCGCTTTACCTTTTTCGACATAGCTCATATCACCTAAACTTTCGACAATAAATTTACCGTCATCAGTATATCGAATTTTAGTAACACTTGCGTTACCTAATCCACCTTTGACTGGTGTATCAAGCCATTCTTCAACCATGGCTGTGATCGCCATGCCGTGTGATACCACTAGCACATCACCACCACCATTAGCTTTGGCTGATTCAGCAATTACTTTTAATGCAGCTTGCATACGAGTTTTTACTTTGTTGTAGTCTTCTGCTTCACCAGATTTTTCAACTGCGGCAATGGCATCCATAATTTTGTTTAATCTGATTTTACCTTTTCCAAAATCTTCCATTAATTCTTCATGGCCTGAATAGCCTAAATATTTACCTGCAGGTCCCCACATATTAGGATCAAGATCACCTTCATATTCACCAAAGCATGTTTCGCGAAGCGCTTCCATTTCGTTAATTGGTAGTGATTGACCTTTTGACTCTAAAACAATGCGAGCAGTTTGGCGAGCACGACCTAAATCGCTTGAATAAGCAGCAATAAAGTTCACATCTTTTAGGCCTCGTCCTAATTGCTCAGCAACTTCGATTCCTGGTTTGGTTAATGGAGTATCTGACCAACCTTGTGCACGGTGGACGTTATTGAACATGGTTCTACCATGGCGAGTTACATATAAATTCACATCAGCAGCAAACGTTTGGGCAATTGAAGCGGAAAGAATTACAGATAAGCTGACCAGCTTAATAAATTTTTTGATTTTCATAGTTTCGTCCTTTTGTTATAACAAATTAAATCGATAATCAATAACAGTTTCTGCTGATAATGTTGGTGAACGCTGAGCACGACCATCTCTTAATTTTGGTGTAATATCTCTAGTGCTCAAAGTTTTATAAGACCAACCATAACCAAATTTTGCCAGAATCGATAGATTTTTAAATGTTCCACTGGAAGGTTTCCAGAAGTTGAACACATTTATTTCTCCATTTTTTAGGGTTTCGTGTTTATAGTTAAATTCACCATAGTTTAGGAATAAACCTGTGGTGTTATCTTTAAATAAATCATAACTTAATATGCTTGAGAATACTAGTTCCCCATCACGCATATAGTCGGCACCTGTAGCCGCCATGCCGTTATAGCGCCCACGATTATTTCTACCTAGATGACGTCCATAATAACCTATAGCGCCTTTGCGATTAGCATCGGTATAAGCAATACCAAACTTGGCGCTCCATTTAGATTCTTTCCACTCAATGTCCGCGCCATAATGCCAAGCTGAATCATCAAAATCGCGGACATTCGCTTTCATTTTGTCATGATTTTTAAGCGCGGTGCTACCATAAATTTGTGAACCTAAGGTAAGTTTTTCTGTTGGTTTATAGGAAAATTCAATCGCATGACGTTTAATATAATCTTTCGCCTCACCATATGAATAATCAATATTGATGGTTTTATCTTTATAGGCAATACCAGCTGATTTAATATTATCAATTACATAATTTCTGTCTAAGCTATAAAAATGCAATTTTTGGGATGATTCACGCGGAAAGGCACTGTCAATATAGACTAATGATAATGCTAAATTAGAATACTTAAATACACCACTGTAACCTAAATAACTATAACGAGTTAAATGTTGTGATGAACTCATGACACCGGTATCTTTTAAACTATGCCAACCCGCTTTACCATTAAAATTAACTTCTTCATTGCCCAGCTTGATTTTAGCATAGCGTTGAGTAAATTTATTAAATCCATGGGCATTGTGTTTATTCGGCTGCCTACCAACGTTATAGAGTAAATTACGAGTTGCAAAGTAGTCGCTCGCTCCAAGTTTTATTACGTTGTCGTAAGTGAAGTCAAAACCAAGTGTATCAAATAAATAACCAGATTTATAATTAAACGTAAATGCTTCCCCCCATGCACTATGAACTTCCTTAGGTTGAGATGCATTTTCTTTTAAATATTTCCAATGGTTACGTGTTGAAAATTCAAATTTACTATCTTTAAAAAATGTTTCATCAGATAGGGATTTGGGTTGATAATGATAAGATGATTCACTAGCAAATACGGCATAACTGTTTATACTCAATAGTGCCAATGTTAGATATTTGATTTTCATTGTTGTTTTCCTAACTGTTTATCCTAATTTAAAAATGTTTGGTATTTATGGGGCTTTTACTTTTACTAAACATTTAGGTTTTGTCTGCAAAAGCAGTAACAATCCTATCTTTCCACTTTAATTGTTTTTTAGTTATTGATTGTTTCCTCCATCCTTATTACTTATTTATTTAAAGATAATTTACCTAAATTCACATACTCCATATTGCCAATTTCAACGACATTGTATTTACCATTTTGGTAAACGATTTTAACGACAGTTGCATTAGATAATGGTTTATTTTTAATTGGATCATCGGTGAGATCGGAAATCATGACTTGCATTGACATGCCAGATGAAATCGCCAAAATATTTTTTTGATGTTTCTCTTGTGCCGTTTTTATAATGGTATTGAGTGCATTTTGAGTACGCTCTTTAACTTGTTCAAAGTTTTCCGCTTCATGTTTAGGATCACTTTTCGCAATAGCATCTGTAAGTGCTGCCACTGGAATTTGACCATTTACATAGCTTTTATAGAAGTTATTAACTGATTTATAGCCAAGTGACTTCATTGAAGCAGAGACCATTTTTGCGTTGGTGCCGCCTTCAAACCCACCATAAAAGACTTCACGTAATCCTTTGAGTTCTTGAATTTGATAATCTTGGACGCCTATTTGTTGTAATAGTACTTGCATGGTTTCACGTTGACGTCCCGCATCGCTGGTGTAGTAGGCATCAAATTGGATTTGCTTATCTTTAAATCCTTCTCCTAAATAACGCGCAACTTCAATCCCTTTATCGGTTAATGGTGAATCCGCCCAACCTTGTACTAAATCATAGGTATTGAATAAGGTTTTACCGTGACGTGCAAAATAGATGGTAATCTCTTCATTATTGTTGATTTCGTTATCAATTGACACTTTACTTGATGGGGATCTGCATCCAGTTGTAAGTGTTGTTAGAACTAATAGTCCGATGGTTAATGCTTTTTTTATTGTTTTATTTTTCATTATTAGACTCGTATCGCATAAATTATTGGTATGCTAAATCAATTAGCAGGTAAGTATAATTAATCACTTACCCGCATCATTATTATTTCAAATTCGCCCCTTTGGATGAAATTACTGATTTATACCAATAAAAACTTTTCTTTTTATAACGCGTTAAAGTGCCTGTTCCATCTTGATTTAAATCGACATAGATAAATCCATAACGTTTAGTTACTTCCGCTTTTGAAGCACTGATTAAGTCAATTGGTCCCCAACTGGTATAGCCCATCACTTCAACACCATCGTTGATTGCTTCGCGCACTTGCACTAGGTGATCGTTCATATAATTAATACGGTAATCATCATTGATGGTGCCATCAGCCTCTAATTTGTCTTTAGCGCCTAGACCATTTTCAACAATAAATAATGGTTTTTGGAAACGCTCATAGAGCATATTAAGAAGATAACGGATGCCGATAGGATCGATTTGCCAACCCCATTCCGATGCTTTTAGATATGGATTTGGCACCATATCCAAGATATTACCTTTTTGGCGTAAAGAATCATCTGCGGTACCACAGCAGCTCATATAGTAACTGAATGAGATAAAATCGATGGTTTCTTTTAGATCTTCACGATCTTGATCCGTAATTTCTAACTCAATATTGTTCTCTTTAAAATAACGAGTCATATAAGTAGGATAATAACCACGAGCTTGCACATCACCAAAGAATAACCAGCCATGATTTTCTTGTAAGGTTGCCCAAACATCTTCAGGTTTTGGCGTGAGTGGATAAGCCAGTGCACCTAGTAGCATATTGCCAATTTTGGCATCAGGAATAATTTGATGACACAATTTTACAGCTTGGCTACTCGCAACAAGTTGATGATGAATCGCTTGATAAATTTGTGCTTTAGTACTGTTTCTATCAAGACCAACACCTGTGAACGGCTCATGTAGAGACATATTAATTTCATTGAACGTTAACCAATGTTTTACTTTATCTTTATAGCGTTCAAAGACTGTTTTAGCATAACGGGTGAAGAATTCAATTACCTTTCGATCGCCCCAACCGCCATATTGAGTGACTAAATAATAGGGCATCTCATAGTGAGATAATGTGACCAATGGCGTGATGTTATGTTTGAGCATTTCATCAAATAATTTGTCATAAAAAGCAAGACCAGCTTCATTTGGCTCTAGTTCATCACCGTTCGGGAAAATACGCGTCCATGCAATGGATGTACGTAGGCAGGTAAAACCCATTTCAGCAAATAAAGAGATGTCTTCTGGGTAGCGATGATAAAAATCGATCGCGCGATCTTTAATACTAGTAATATCGTTTTTATTACGGTCTACAATGTCGCCAAATAAGCCATTTGGCGTACAATCCGATGTGGATAAGCCTTTACCGCCTTCTCGGTATGCTCCTTCAACTTGGTTGGCAGCAATTGCGCCGCCCCATAAAAAATCACTAGGAAATAGTTTAGACATGTATTACTCCTTATTTTCGGATTTGTTTAATGCTAGTAATGCATCGCCAGATTGAATATCATCTTGCATAAAAATAGTTTGCACATCTTTATAGTCATCACTGTTAGTTATGATTATTGGGGTAGTGACTTCAAATCCAGCTTGTTTAATGGCCTCAATATCAAAGCTGACTAATAGATCGCCTTTTTTAACTTTACTACCCGCTTCAACGTGTGCTTCAAAATGTTGTCCATCTAATTTAACGGTGTCGATACCGATATGGATGAGTATTTCAGCGCCTGTATCAGTTACAAATCCAATAGCATGTTTGGTTCTAAATAGAGATACCACTTCTCCGTCTTCTGGTGCTAATGCTTGACCAATTGTTGGGATGATTGCCGAACCTTTACCCATTAGTTCACCAGCAAAAGTAGGATCATTAACTTGAGTTAATGGAATCACTTTACCTGTCATTGGGCTTGAAATAGTGATAGTGTCGACTTGTTTAACTTCATCGGTTTGTTTTTTATCTTCATTTTTTTGAGTTTGATTTTCATCGGCTGCTTTTTTATCTTTTGGTATACCAAACAGGTAAGTTACAGTTGTTGAAACACCGAATGAAATGAGAGAACCAAATACCACCGCATAGAATCTTTCATCAATTCCAGTTGGCGGAATTAATTGTAAGAATGAGAAAATACTAATAAAGCTGAATGAATAGATAACCGAATGGTAATAACCAACAATACCACCGCCAATCATTGCTGAGATACAGCCAATCACAAATGGGCGTTTTAATGGTAGATTAATTCCATAGATAGCCGGTTCTGTTACACCAAAAATGCCTGATAATACCGACGAACTGGCTAACGCTTTCATTTGTGGGTCTTTACTGCGTAACATGACCGCTAATACTGCACCGACTTGCGCAAATACTGCAGGGAACAAGATAGGCATCATAAAATCTTCGTTGTAAAGGGTAAAATTGTTCATTGCAAATGGTACCATCCCCCAATGAATTCCAAAAATAACCATTACTTGCCAAAGTCCGGCTAAAATCATCGATGCAACTACTGAGTTAAGTTGATAAACGTAGATGATACCAGCAGCCACAATATCACTTAAAAATGATACAACTGGACCAATAACGGCAAACGTTAATGGTACGGTAATGATGATACCAAGCAATGGGGCAATGAATTTTTTAAATGAATCATGCATAATCTTGTTAAAATTACGTTCTAATAACGAATAGAACCAGCTAGCGATAATGATAGGGAACACTGACGATGCATAAGGAATCAATTTAATAGGTATCATAAATAATGAAGTTTGTATTTCAAATGCACCACCTAGCATGCCAACAATATTGGGATGAACTAATGCTCCACCTAATGCCATACCAACGTAGGGATTTCCGCCAAACTTTTTAACAGCTGAAAAACCTAAAATGACCGGTAAATAGTAAAATGGCGCATCCGCAATTGCGAACAAGAAGTTATAAGTTGGAGAACCCTCATAGACAATGTTTTCAACTTGCAATAAAGCGATTATCCCCTTAAAAATACCTCCGGCGACGATTACAACTAACGCAGGAATAAATATACCGGAAACTAAATCAATTAGTTTTGAAAAAACTCCCATTTTTTTATCAGGGGCAGCATTGGTTGTATTATTTTCATTAAGATTGGTTAATTGCATTATGTCACTGAATACATCGGCAACATGATTGCCAATTACTACTTGAAATTGTCCCCCGCTTTTTACGACAGTAATCACACCTTTTTGTTTTTTGAGTGATTCTGCATCAGCTTTACTGTCATCTTTTAATACAAAACGTAAACGAGTAGCACAATGAACTAGACTTGTGATATTGTCTTTTCCACCAACTTTATTAATGATTGATTCGGCAAGTTCTTTGTTTTTCATTCCTTATCCTTATTTGTTTAACGCTTAAATAGCGCAAAAAAAAACCTAGATCTCTTATTATCAAGAGATCTAGGTTTTGCTTACATAGTAATAATTTACTATGCAATAACAATCCAGTAAATGAGATGTTTAGATTAGCATAATTTTTTATGGCATGGTATGACTTCTCAGACTGTGATTAATAAATTGTGATATATCTCACATTTATGGTTTTTTTAATTCAGTTCTCAACCGTTCTATATGAATAGTTAAGTATAAACTTTCATCATCAGTAAGTGGGTGTTGATATTGTTGAATCAGATGTAAATCAATTTGCTTAGTGCATAAGTAAGCTTGATCATATTTTTGGCGAACAATTTCGTATAGTGAAGAATCTTGTTGCGTTTGTGTTCCTTTACTTAATATTCGTTGCGCAAAAAATTTTAAATGTGTTACAAATCGTTGGTAAGATAGGCAATCTTCATCATATTCAATGCTGAAATGATATTTAACAATATTAAGTATTTCGCGCATGATTTTGGTCATATTGACAATATTGGGCATGGTGCCATTTAGTTGTGCATTAATAATATGAAAGGTAATAAAGCCTGCTTCATCTTCTGGTAGTTCTATACCAAGGCGTTTTTTAATGATGGATAATGCATAAAGACCAATTTGGAACTCTTTCGGATAGAATTTCTTGATTTCCCATAAAAAGCCATTAGGAATATCAAATCCTTGCTTGTGGCGTTCAATAGCAAAATGGATGTGATCAGTAAGTGAAATATAAATACTGTCTTGCAGTTTACTTTCCATAAATTCTTTAGCATGATTGATTATAATTTGAGAAGTGGTTAACACCTCCAAAGGAATTTCAGAAAGTAATTCATTAAATTTAGGCAATATATCTTTGTTATCTAAAGAAAATTGTTTTTCGATCAGATTGATATCGATTAAATCACCTTCGCGTTTTTTAAAACCAATACCTCGCCCAGTAAGGATTAACTCTTTTCCTTTATCATCCAGTGTAACAATTACATTATTATTTAATATTTTATGAACTTTCATTAAATTAAGGATAATTTTTAATTTTTTTTATTATGAATAGCTAAATAAAAATGAAAAGCAAAAAATTAAAAAAGTGTGATTAATATCAAACTTTTGCCAGAATTTAGTTGCCAATAAATTCTTTTTCTATCAATGAACCAAAGTAGCTATAAAAAAGCCCCGATTAAGTCAATCTTATCGGGGCGCAATTTTATGTTTTATTTATTCTTGTGCTAATAACTTATTCATAGTTTGAATAAATTTACTTGGATCGCTTAATGAACCTTTTTCAGCAAGTAATGCTTGATCAAGTAATAACTCAACCCAATCAGTGAACTCACTTTCTTCTTGAGTATCTGCTATACGTTTCACCAGTTTATGATCTGGATTAATTTCAAACGTATATTTGATATCAGGTGCTTTTTGTCCAGCAGCAGCAAACAATTTGGCCATTTGTGTGCTCATTTCGTCAGCAGCAGTTGTGACAACAGCAGGTGTGTTAGTTAAACGATGAGTTATTTTAACTTCCTTAACTTTATCACCTAATACTGTTTTTACTCTTTCAATAAATGGCTCAAGTTCTTTTTCAACTTGTTTTTGTTCTTCACTATCTTGATCAGCTAGTTTTTCAATAGATTCGTCTGATTTACTGACTGATTGGAATTGTTTACCATCAAATTCAGTTAGGTTGCTCATCATCCATTCATCAATACGATCGGATAATAATAATACCTCAATACCTTTTTTACGGAATAGCTCTAAGTGAGGGCTGTAATTTGCAGCACCATAGCTGTCCGCTGTGATGTAGTAAATCTTTTCTTGACCGTCTTGCATACGGCTGATGTAATCTTCTAACGATACAGTTTGTGCATCACTATCAGTGTGGGTTGAAGCAAAACGTAATAATTTAGCTATCGCTTCACGGTTAGCAAAGTCTTCACCTGTACCTTCTTTTAATACTAAACCAAATTCACCCCAGAACTGTTGATATTGTTCTTTATCATCTTTGGCTAATTTTTCAAGCATTTGTAGTACGCGTTTAGTACACGCATTACGTAAACTTTGGGTGATTTTGTTATCTTGTAGAATTTCACGCGATACATTTAATGGAAGATCATTTGAATCAATTAAACCTTTCACAAAACGTAAATAGTTCGGCATGAATTGTTCAGCATCATCCATAATAAATACACGTTGAACATATAATTTTAATCCGTGTTTATTATCACGATTCCACATATCCCACGGTGCTTTAGCTGGAATATACAGTAAACTGGTGTACTCTTGTTTACCTTCAACTCGGTTATGGCTCCAACTTAATGGATCAGCATAATCATGTGACAGGTGCTTATAAAATTCTTTATACTCTTCATCAGTGATATCGGATTTACTACGTGTCCAAAGTGCTTGAGCTTTATTAACTTTTTCCCATTTGACTTCTTTACTTTCTTCGTCAGTGGTTTGCACTTCAACAGGTAATGAAATGTGATCAGAATATTTACTGATAATGGAACGTAGACGCCAATCATCTAAAAACTCTTTCTCATCTTCTTTTAAATGTAAAGTGATTTCGGTACCGCGAGTTTCTTTATTATCATCTGAAATGGTATATTCACCTTCACCCGCTGATTCCCACATAACGGCTTGGTCAGCTTTGGCGGTTGCTGCACGGGTTCTCACTGTAACTTTGTCAGCAACAATAAAGGCAGAGTAAAAACCAACCCCGAATTGACCGATTAATTGGCTATCTTTAGCTTGATCGCTTCCAATGGATTCTAAAAATGCTTTGGTGCCTGATTTTGCAATGGTTCCTAAATTTTCGATGACTTCATCACGCGTCATACCGATACCATTATCAGAAATCGATAGGGTACCGGCTTCTTTATTTACCCAAATGCGCACTCCAAGTTCGCCGTCACCTGCATATAAATCTGGGTTTTCTAATGCTTTGAAACGAAGTTTATCAGCTGCATCTGATGCATTGGAAATTAGTTCTCTTAAAAAGATTTCTTTATTGGAATATAAAGAATGGATCATTAAATGTAGAATTTGTTTAACTTCAGATTGAAATCCACGAGTTTCAGTGCCTTGCTTACTCATTGACTAGTTCCTCTACTATATTTAGTTAATTCAATTCACGCTATCTGCTGCATAACGTTATTATCGACAAAACTATATGATTTTTATCGATTTATTATGCAGCTTTAGTCGTTAATATTTACTGAATAATATTAATATAATGGTTTGATTTATTGTTGTATTGCTATATGGGAATAAAAAATAGGATTTCAATACAAGTTAGTAAAATTTATTAATTGTTTGTCTGTTTTTTGTTAAATAAGGGGTTTAAAAAAGCCTTGATGGATATCAAGGCTTATAATCTATATTATGTAATTTTGATATTATTTAAATAAATCCATAAATAAGAATTAAAATCACCGCCACTGGAACAATAAATCGAGATAATACCGTCCAAATATTGAACCAAAATTCATTTAAGTTTAACTCTTCACGGATACGTTTTTGATTCATCATCCATGCTCCAAACACTACCGTACCTAAGCCGGTAACCGGTAACATGATTTTACTCGTTAAATAATCGAGTAAATCAAAAATGTTTTTATCAAATAATTTTACGTTTGACCATTCATTAAATGACAAAATACAAGCAATACCTAACGCCCAGATGAAAACACTGCTTACCACTGTTGCTGTTTTACGTCCCATATGGGTTTTTTCTTCCAATAGTTCAACTGTTGGTTCAAGTAATGATATTGAAGAAGTTAACGCAGCAAAAGTTAAGAAGATAAAGAATAAACAGCCTAAAATAGCTCCTCCAGCCATATTTCCAAAGGCAATTGGAAGTGTAACAAAAATAAGCCCAGGACCAGAACCCGCTTCTAAACCGTTGGCAAATACAAGAGGGAATATCGCCATACCCGATAGCATTGCTACTATTACATCTAAAATCACCACTGTACGCGCGGTTGATAGTAAATTTACATCTTTACCAAGGTAAGAACCGTATGCCATCATTATGCCCATACCTAATGATAAGCTAAAAAAGGCATGACCTAATGCTGCTAAAATTGCGGTGCCATTTAGCGCTGACAAATTTGGGGTAAATAAGAATTTAAATGCTTGACCAAAAGATGGACCACTTACATAAGCAGCATAGCCAACTAGCACCAGTAGTAATATACCCAAGCCTGGCATCATGATTTTACATGATCGCTCTAAACCAGCGCCAACGCCTAAAGCAACAATGAGAGTATTAGCCGCCATAAAAACGGTATGCCATATTAATAGGCTGTCAACGTTGTCAAGAAAGTTTTTAAAGATTTGACCTGTGCCCGCACCATCAACCCCATTAAAAGTTCCTTTAATTGCTAAAAAGATGTAGTCTGTTGCCCAGCCACCAATCACGCTATAAAATGAAAGAATTAAAAATGAACCGAGTACACCTATAATGCCTACCCATTTCCATGATCTAGAACGGCCTTCAGAAACAGCCACATCTTCCATAGTATGAATTGGGTTTTTTTGTCCACGACGACCAATTAACCATTCCAAGACCAAAATAGGCAAGCCAATTAAAAACATAAACAGTAAATAGGTCAACACAAATGCTGAACCCCCCATTTCGCCCGCCATATATGGAAACTTCCAAATGTTTCCTAACCCAACAGCAGAACCAGCAGCAGCAAGCATGAATCCCATGCGTGAGCTCCACTGAGAGTGATTTTTTTTCATAGTACCTGTACTCATGAATATTTACCTTGCCCTCAAAATAATTATTTAATTGTCGCTTTAATTAATGTCTAACCATTACTTTATCAAAAGCATAAAATTGCAAATCATGCCATGAAATACAAGGGGAAACAAGAATTCATTATAAATTTTAATGTGACTGTCTATTTTAACATTAGAATTATTTATTGTAATAAACCTTATTGAGTTGATTATATAAAAGTTTTATTTTAAATATACTCATCACTCACTCGTATTTTATTGATATTGCATTTAATTTTATTCTTTTATTCACGCCAACCATGACATAAAATAGAGTCTGATTAATTAAATTTTTGGATAAACAAGATCCCATGACACAAAATATTGATTTCAATGAAATAAGTAAATTTTCTCAGTTAGCAGCTCAGTGGTGGGATCCAAATGGCAAATGCAGACCTCTCCATATTATCAACCCTTTACGTGTGGATTATATTAAACAACAGGTAGGTTGTTTAGAAAATAAACGAATATTAGATGTCGGCTGCGGGGGAGGCATTCTATCCGAAAGTCTTGCAAAATTAGGCGCTGATGTTACAGCGATTGATCTGGCAGATGAATCACTGGCCGTTGCCCAGCTTCATGCAAAAGAAAATAACTTAGTTATTAATTACCAAAAGCAAACCGTTGAAGATCATGCTAAAGAACATCCTACTTATTATGATGTCATTACCTGTATGGAACTATTAGAACATGTACCGGATCCATTTTCGATTATCCAAGCTTGTGCAACGCTACTTAAACCGAATGGCAAACTCTTTTTATCTACTATAAATCGTAATCACAAAGCTAAACTATTGCTAATTTATGGCGCAGAATACATCGCTCGCATGGTACCAAAAGGAACTCATGATTTTAACCGATTCATTCGTCCATCAGAATTAATGAATTGGGTAGAACAAGCGAAATTGGATGTTGAAGATATCATAGGCATGGAATATCACATACTCAAAAATGAATTTAAGTTGGGACCAAACATTGATGTTAACTACATTTTGACAGCCCAAAAAAACTCAAATTTGTAAAATGTGATCTAATTCTCATTTTAGACATTTTTTCCATTATTTTTTTTATTTTCCTCTATAATTCCAAATGTTACCGATAACATGTCAGATTATTCTAGAGGAAATATTCATGCCGTTAATCATTATAGCTATAGGCGTAGCTTTATTACTTGTCTTAATGTTGCCGCTGCGCGTCAATGGTTTTATTGCCTTGATTCTTGTTGCCTTAAGTGTTGGTATCATGGAAGGTATGCCCATAATGGCAGTGGTTCAATCCATAAAAAATGGAGTAGGGGGAACACTGGGTAGCTTAGCATTAATTATGGGTTTTGGTGCCATGCTGGGTAAACTATTAGCGGATTGTGGTGGTGCACAGCGCATTGCAACAACGTTAATTAATACATTTGGTGATAAAAAAATACAATGGGCTGTTACACTAACGGGTTTTATTGTTGGTTTTGCCTTATTTTATGAGGTAGGTTTTGTTTTATTGCTACCGCTTGTATTAACCATTGCAGCAACCCTTCGTATCTCCCCATTATATATTGGTATTCCTATGGCGGCGGCCTTATCTGTTACTCATGGTTTTTTACCTCCTCACCCTGGTCCAACCGCTATTGCCGAAATATTTAAAGCTGATATGGGACGCACTTTACTTTACGGTACCATCATAGGTATTCCAACTGTAATTTTAGCCGGCCCTGTACTTGCCAAAATGCCTTTTATACGAGCCATTAATCACCCGATTGAAGACGGATTGTATAATTCAAAACAATTTACTGATGAACAGATGCCAAGTTTTGTTGTCAGTGTATTTACTGCTTTAATTCCAGTTGTACTCATGTCAATTCGAGCAGTATGTGAAATGACTTTACCAAAAGGACATTTGATTCTGCCTTATGTTGAATTCTTTGGTGATCCAATTATCGCTACATTGATTTCAGTTATTGTCGCGGTGTTTACCTTTGGCATTTTCCGTGGGCGTTCAATGGCTCAAATTAATACGACTTTAGCGGATTCAATTAAAATCATCGCCATGATGTTATTGATTATTGGTGGCGGTGGCGCCTTTAAACAAGTTTTAGTTGATAGTGGCGTTAAAGTTTATATTGAAGAGATGATGCATGCATCTAATATATCACCACTTATTATGGCTTGGTTAATTGCTGCATTATTGCGATTAGCGCTTGGTTCGGCAACGGTTGCGGCATTAACTGCAGGTGGCATTGTATTCCCATTAATCGCTTCTACAGGCGTGAGTCCGGAATTGATGGTGATTGCGACTGGAGCAGGTAGCGTGGTGTTTTCTCATGTTAATGATCCTGGATTTTGGTTATTTAAAGAATATTTTAACCTTAGCATTACCGAAACCATGAAATCGTGGTCTTTGCTAGAAACGGTCATTTCGGTGTGTGGATTAGTAGGTTGTTTAGTGATCAATATATTTATCTAATTTACCAAATTTTTATTTTTTCCTTAGTGGATAATTCTGCTAAGGAATTTTTCTTAAATACCGCTGGTCTTTTTGCGCAAAAGTGAGTAGAATGCATCGGCAATATTTTATCAACAACTCAACTCAATGGTGAATATTGTCATGTCTCGTATAGTAAAAGAAGCCCTCACGTTTGATGACGTGTTATTAGTCCCAGCCCATTCCACTGTTTTACCGAATACTGCTGATATCAGTACGCAACTTACCCAAACCATTAAACTAAATATTCCAATGCTTTCAGCAGCAATGGATACCGTTACTGAATCTGATTTAGCCATTGCACTTGCGCAAGAAGGTGGAATTGGTTTTATCCATAAAAATATGTCGATTGAGAACCAAGCTAATCATGTAAGACGAGTGAAAAAACATGAAAGCGGGATTGTGCAAGATCCGGTAACTGTTTTACCAACAGCCACTATCAAACAAGTAATCGATTTAGCGAAAGAATATGGATTTGCTGGTTTTCCTGTTGTGACTGAGTCACAAGAATTAGTGGGTATTATTACTGCACGAGATGTTCGATTTGCAACTGATTTATCACTGCCCGTTACTGCGGTAATGACTCCGAAAGAACGTTTAGTTACGGTAAAAGAAGGCGAACAACGTGAAATTGTTTTAAAAAAAATGCATGAACATCGCGTCGAAAAAGTGTTAGTTGTTGATTCGAAATTTCATCTTAAAGGTATGATCACCGTCAAAGATTATAATAAAGCTGAACAAAAACCTAATGCATGTAAAGATGAAAAAGGGCGCTTGCGTGTGGGAGCCGCAGTGGGTGCGGGGGCAGGAAATGAAGAACGTATTGCCGCATTAGTTGAAGCTGGCGTCGATGTGTTATTAATTGATTCATCACATGGTCACTCTGAGGGTGTGTTAGAACGTATTCGTCAAGCACGAAAAGCCTATCCTGATCTACAAATTATCGGAGGTAATGTCGCTACAGCAGAGGGAGCTAAAGCACTTATTGATGCTGGCGTAAATGCTGTTAAAGTAGGGATAGGTCCAGGTTCAATTTGTACTACTCGTATTGTTACTGGCGTGGGTGTACCACAAATTAGTGCAATTATGGATGCAGTTGAGATGGCACAAAAGCACAATATTCCAGTTATTGCCGATGGTGGCATCCGTTTTTCTGGAGATATAGCCAAAGCTATAGCTGCGGGTGCCGCTTGTGTTATGGTCGGTTCTATGTTTGCAGGCACTGAAGAAGCTCCTGGCGAAATTGAATTGTTCCAAGGTCGAGCTTATAAATCTTATCGTGGTATGGGATCGCTTGGTGCAATGGCGAAAGGATCCTCCGATCGCTATTTCCAAACGGATAATGCTGCTGATAAACTCGTGCCAGAAGGCATCGAAGGACGTATTGCTTATAAAGGTTTCTTAAAGGAAATCATCCACCAACAAATGGGAGGATTACGTTCTTGTATGGGATTAACCGGTTGTGCAACCATTGATGAATTACGCACTAAATCGAAATTCTATCGCATCACTGGCGCAGGTATGAAAGAAAGCCATGTACATGATGTTTTAATTACCAAAGAGCCACCTAACTATCGAGCTGGGGTATAATTTTAGTATATCTCTTTTCTAGGGTAGTTTGATTTTAGGCATTTTAAAATAGATATCGCTTGTCATCATTAAAATTTTTCAAAACTAAAGGGACTTCTTAAGTCCCTTTAATCAATGGTACTACAACACCGTATTTTTTATCTTTCTTTGTTTTAACTATGATTCATACTTAAACATTGAATTGAAGATTAAAAAAATGAAACGGTATAGACTCCTGAATATTTTTTACAAAAATTCTTTTTTATGCATAACATTATCATTCAGTAAAATTCTTTCGTTGCAATTGGTTTTGTCTATTTTTAATGGATTGGTTGCTAATGTAACTTAGTCTATCTTAACGTTACCGTTTTAATGGATAATCCTACCAAATTATAATTTAAAAAATTTAATAGATATTGCCATTAGATAATTTTCGATGCTCTATTTAAAAAATTTAATTAAATTAATGAGTTTTCAAGTTATTTTTTTGCGTAAATAATTTGATCTGTAATCAAATTATCTATAATATTAACTCGTAATCAGTATATTATAAGGATAAATGGAAATAGGAAATGAGAAAGTCATTAATTGCGTTAATTTCAGTAGTATTATTAACAGGTTGTGGTGATAAAACCATTGATGCATCATCTTCAGAAAATCTACAAAAATCGATTTCTGAGATGGTAAATGAACTTCAAGGCGAACAGTTACAATCATTTAATCTCTCAATTGGTAGAATTATGATTAATTCAGTTATTGAAGCAGCGGGTGATGAGAAAAAGAAACAAGAGATTATCAAAAGCAAAATTGATGGTAAAACGGCTGCAGAAGTTATTCAAATTGGTGAAAACGAAAAAATACCAGGAGAAGCCGACTAAATATTTTTAAAATATCAAGATTGCAATATTTTAATACAGGTTAACGAGATATTTGAAATATAAAGAGTAATTTTTTAAGAATAATAATTTAAAAATCGGTAATATAAATAATTCATTAGGCTAATATTAAATTTTTATAATTAATAATACGATAATTTATAACTCTCAATAAAAGTTGCAATCTTTCTAAAATTATCCAAATTCTTTGTCAGGTTCTTTCATTTCAATAAACACCTTATTGTTCCAACGCAAAAATAATAATTCAAAGTGTTCAGAATGATCTTTTTAATGGTAACTTTCATTACAAGGATTTCTAATAATTTTACTGAAAAAAATAATTAGAAATGCTTTTTATAAAAACAAGATAGCAGCCATAACGACTGCTATTTTTTCTTTTTTTGGGGGGGTAAATAACCATCATATATATGGTTATTTTATTGCCTTGGCTACGATTTCTTGAGCTTCTTTCTGTAAAGTCGCTAAATGATCATTACTGATAAAGCTTTCAGCATAGATTTTATAAGCATCTTCTGTACCAGATGGACGAGCGGCAAACCAACCATTTTCTGTGATAACTTTTAGTCCACCGATTGGTGCATTGTTAGCGGGTGCTGTGGTTAAGCACTGAGTTATCTTTTCTCCTCCAAGTTTGTCAGTGGTTAACTGACTTGCATCAAGTTTAGATAGTTTTTGTTTTTCACTAAACGTTGCAGGAGCTTGAATTCGTCCATAATAAGATATCCCAAATTTGGCTTCAAGTTCTTGGTATTGTTCTTGAGGATTTTTGCCGATTTTAGCTGTCATTTCCGCAGCAAGCAAACAAAGAATAATACCGTCTTTATCTGTTGTCCAAACTTTGCCGTTTGTTCTTAAAAACGATGCGCCCGCGCTCTCTTCACCTGCGAATCCTAATTTGCCGTTATAAAGCGCATCAGCATACCATTTAAAACCTACAGGGTACTCTAAGTATGTTTTATTAAGGCTATTTGCTACGCGATCTATCATTGAACTGGTGACCAATGTTTTACCAATAGCAATATCTTTGTTCCATTGTGGGCGATTTTGGAAAAGATAGTTAACGCAAGTTGAAAGATAAGCGTTAGGGTTCATTAATCCTTTAGGCGTTACAATTCCATGACGGTCAGAATCCGTATCGTTACCAAATGCTAAATCAAACTTATCTTTTAACTCTAATAAACCCGCCATTGCCCATTGGCTGGAGCAATCCATTCTAATCACTTCATCATGATCCAAATGCATAAAACTAAAAGTCGGGTCAATTTTATTATTCACAATATTGAGGTTTATACCATATTTTTCAGCAATACGCGGCCAATAAGTGACACTCGCACCACCTAATGGATCGACACCTATATTTAAATTTGAGGATTTAATTAATGCCAAATCTAAAATATTTTCCAGATCATTAACATAATCTGTTTCATATTCTTTGGTATGAATATAAGATGAGTTAAGTGCTTTTTCTAACGTAACACGCTTTACACCATTAAGGTTGTTTTTGAGTAATTCATTAGCGCGATTTTCTATCTGTTTCGTAATATCGGTATCAGCCGGTCCACCATTAGTAGGATTATATTTTATACCACCATCTTCAGGGGGATTATGTGAAGGGGTAATGACAATACCGTCGGCAAGTTGTGATTGTTTATCTTGATTAAATGTCAGAATGGCATGTGAAATAACCGGTGTCGGCGTATATCCCCAATCACGCGCGATAATTACCGTTTGCTCGTTTGCAACGAAAACTTCAAGCACGGATTTTAAAGCTAATTCGGACAGAGCATGTGAATCTTGACCAATAAAACACGGGCCTGTGACATTGTTGGCTTTACGGTATTCGGCGATTGCTTGAGCAACAGCTAAAATATGCGCCTCATTAAATGTACCTTTATTTGCACTACCTCGATGACCTGAGGTGCCAAAAATCACTAATTGACTGGCATTTTCTGGGTTAGGGCTAATCTGATAATAATTATTTTTCAAAGTTTCAACATTAATCAAATCGGCTGGCTTTGCTAATAATCCTGCTCGGCTGTGATTTGCCATTTTATACTCCTTTTTCCAAAATTTTATATCCACATCCAAATTTATATTTATGTTAGCAATTGTTAGCTATTTAATATATATAGTGAATGTTTTATTTTATTTGTGCTGAAAAAATATTAATAACTTGGTTTATCATACTTTCTGAAATGCCCATATCACTCATTATTGATTCTAGTATATACATTTTTCTAGCCGTATTAGTATTACTAATAACCCAATAAGGTGTTCCGATAACTTCGCGAGGCTTGGTATTTTTACCTGATGTTTCTAAAGATTTTTTATCTTTTGCTAAATATTGTCGTTTACTACCATGTAAAGAAGTGGCCGCTATCGAAAAAAGGGCGGGATTATAGTTATAAAGTGCGCCAAGTAGTAATATAAAACGGCTAATGATTGACTTTTCGTTAATAAACAAATCACTATCTAATAAATCATTAAATAATGTATATTGAGTTTCAGGTTGAGAAACAATGTTAGTCTTAGCTTTAACGGGTTGATTTATTTTTAATAAACGTCGCAAAATACTGGATGCATCTTCACCAATATGTTTTGTTTGTGATGCGATAAAATGGTATAATTCTTCGTCAATTTCGATAGTTTTCATTATGTTAGTTATGCCTATAAATTAATCTACTGGACTCGTTTGCATTGCAAAGTTGTCGGGTTAATGTAAATTGTTGTTTACTTCATTAGACAAGCAAGTAGCATTTATTGATTAGGCTATTGCTTTTTTAATTTCTGTTATTAGTTTATATTATGACAGGCGGATATCATAACTGATAATATTAAATGAAAAAATAACCGTTTCATATACTAATTGTATGGTAGATAAACTATTGAGCTGAGTATAACTCAACTTGATAATAAATAGTATTATCATTTGATAAAATAATGAAAAGCATATTGTCGTTTTTGTAAAAGAATATTATGCTTAAAATGTATGAGCTTGCTCATGCTCAATAATATGAGGAATAAATTATGAAAAAAATTGTCACGGCAGCTATCTTAGTTTCACTTCTCTCTGGTTGCACCAATAGTGATATATATTCAGGTGATGTCTATACAACTGATCAAGCAAAACAAGTTCAACAAGTTAGTTACGGTACTATTGTATCTGTACGTCCAGTCAAAATTCAGACCAATGCTACAAATGGTAAAAATGAAAACGTTGTCGGTTCACTAGGTGGTGCTGTGATTGGCGGTGTGTTAGGTAATACCATTGGTAATGGTACTGGTAGAGCGTTAGCTATTGCTACAGGCGCCATTGGTGGTGCAGTAATTGGTAGTGCAATTGAAGATAAAACTAGCCAAACAAATGCTGTCGAGTTAGAAATTGAGCGAGAAAACGGCGGTAATATTGTTATCGTGCAAAAAGGCTCTCCTAATGAATTTTATACAGGCCAACATGTTCGTTTAGTAAGTAATGGTAAACAAATAAGCGCCTCTCCACGTTATGGTAGTTCCTATAATAATCAATAGGTTAAAAACTATTAATCTTAACTTTCGCTTGCTTAATAAGTGAGCGAAAGTTGAAGTTTAAATTTGAGTTATGCTATTAGCATAATAATCTCTCCAAGTTAACCATTAATTACTTCTCTAAAAATTTCCCATTTCAATGCAATTTCTAAATCAAACTCTAATCTAAATATAAAATATTTGCCTGTATAATCACTAACAGATAAAATCAGTTGGTGCAGTTAACTATTAAAAGGAACAATAAAGCAATGCGTATATTACATACTATGATTCGAGTTGGAGATTTACAACGTGCTATTGATTTTTATACTCGTGTAATGGGAATGAAACTATTAAGAACCAGTGAAAATACAGAATATAAATATTCTCTTGCATTTGTTGGTTATGGCGATGAAACCTCCAGTTCAGTTATAGAACTTACCTACAATTGGGGCACAGAGCAATATAATCATGGTGATGCTTTTGGCCATATTGCTATTGGTGTGGATGATGTTGCTAAAATGTGTAATGATGTAAAACAAGCGGGTGGTAAAGTTACACGTGAAGCAGGGCCAGTTAAAGGTGGTAAAACGATCATCGCTTTTATTGAAGATCCAGATGGTTATAAAATTGAGCTGATCCAAAATGATCAGGCGGATAAAGCATTAGGTAACTAATTTTATTTACTCATAAAATCGCCGATTCATATCGGCGATCGACTAATTTTTTACATCAATTTTTTTATATCAACTTTTTTACATAACTAAGGTTTATAGTTTTGTAAAATTACTATTGTGACTCCTCTGCAACACTCTAATAATTAATGCAAATAAATATCTAACTTTATTTAGTGATTTAGTGCAGATCGATAATTAATTATTCAGCAAGCAATTCCTTGAGTAATTGTTGATTGGCTAAGGCTTGTTTTGGTTGCTCTAAACTGGCTGCGTTGATAATAGAATTTAATGCATTTAAAGAACATTCAAAATCATCATTAATGATAATGTAATCATATTCATTATAATGTGAAATTTCAGCTTGGGCTTTTTGCATTCTTTTATTAATAACAGTTGCATCATCTTGACCACGTTTAATTAGGCGATTTTCAAGCTCTTTGAGTGATGGCGGTAAAATGAAAATGCTTTTTGCTTGTGGCATTTTTTCTCTTACTTGTTGTGCTCCTTGCCAATCAATATCCAAAAATACATTAATACCTTGTGACAAGCTTTGTTCAATCTCAGCTTTAGAGGTTCCATAATAGTTTTCAAACACATGAGCGTATTCTACAAAGGCTTGCTCATCAATTAATGACTCAAAATGTTTGTGATCGACAAAATAGTAATGTGTGCCATGTAATTCTCCTGGCCTTGGATTACGCGTGGTATGAGAAATAGAAACTTTAGCAGGATGATGATCCTCTTGCTCTAAGTAAGCTCGAATTAAACTTGATTTACCTGCACCACTTGGCGCTGAGATAATAAATAGCGTTCCAGTATACATATATTTGATTGCCACTTTAATTAATATTAAGTTATTTTATTGTCATAAAGACGAGTTTGGCGATATTATAACAAACTTTAACGATAGTTTGTCTCATATTATTATGCAGACTATTTAGTTGGTATAAGTTTATGCTAAGTTAAAAATTAATTAAAAAATATACTGAAACGTATGCTTAACCTGAAACTTTTTTACAAAAAATTATAATTATTCATTAGTTGTAGAGTTATTATATTAAGGAAAGAACATGTCATTAACATTTAAAGATGGTGTTTACGCTTGTATCCCAACTTTATTAGGTTATATTGGTATCGGTATTGCTGCTGGTGTTGTTGGTAAATCCGCACATCTATCTGTATTAGAAATCACTTTATTGGCCGTAATTATTTATGCTGGAGCTTCACAATTCATTGTTTCTGGATTAATGTTAGTTGCTACACCTATTTCAGCTATTATTTTTACGGTATTTTTAGTCAATTCTCGCCACTTTTTAATGAGTATGGCAACCGCACCGACTTTTCGAAAATACTCCTTACTTAACAATATTGGGATTGGTAGCTTATTAACCGATGAGAGTTTTGCCGTGGCAATGAATGCAATTGCTAATAAAGAGCCTATTAATGCTGCATGGATGCATGGACTAAATTTAACCGCTTATATTACTTGGATTTTATCCTGTTTCATTGGTGCCCTAATTGGTGAGTGGTTACCCGATCCAACAAAATTTGGGTTAGATTACGCTTTAGTGGCTATGTTTATCGGGCTTTTGTATTTACAGTTAATTGGCGATAAAACTAAACGTTTAAGAAATCGAGTTATTGCGATGTTAACGGTGAGTGTTTTATTGGTACTGTTATTACGATTTATTTCTTCTGAAATGGCTATACTTATCAGCACATTCGCAGGTTGTTTTATGGGCGTTGCAATGGAGCGTAAAGCATGACCACATACAGTTTATTGATTATTTTAGGGTGTGGACTTGTTACTTGGCTGCCGAGAGTAATTCCATTTATATTAGTACGAAAAGTGCAATTGCCTGAAATCGTTATCCGATTCTTATCATATGTGCCTTTATGTATTTTAACGGCTCTTTTTGTGCAAAATCTCTTTATTGCCAAACAAGGCGAATTCCCTGTTTTTAACATTGAGTATTGTTTAGCGGCTATACCAACTACGTTGATTGCCATTTTGACTAAAAATTTAATGTGGATTGTTGTTGTTGGTATGTGCTCTATGGCGGTCATTCGGTATTTCTTGGTTTAATGATAAATAGGAACAAAAAAAGACAGGGCAAATGCCCTGTTTTTTTATGTTCTTTCTTTCAATTCTAATTTGTTAATCGTTCTGAGGATTTTATCTGCTTCAGCCGTTTGCCCTAATTGATTAAGATAATTTGCCATCGCTCTTTTATAGGCAACATTATTAACAATCGCCTTAGGTTGTGAATTCCACCATTTTATTAAGGCTAACGGATCACTATCGGTTGATAATTGCTTGATACGACTTACATAGGCAACTTGTTTAAATTGGTCTAATTGCGACTCACTAAATGCTCCTGCTTTATACATAGCTGGCATAAGGTCAATGATTGCTTGATAATTTTGTGTATCATAATAGATTTGATCAGCAAGCCTTAGTACTTCTGGATTACGAGGTTTCTCATTTAATAAAGTTTCAATTGTTGCTCGTGCTGCATCATACTCACGGTTTTTAATTTGCAAACGGATTTGCACTAATTGAAAAGCAAATAATTCGTTCGGTTGACAATGTTTAGCTGCTTGTTCTAACGATTGATTAGCTGGAATTACTTCATCATTGTCAATTTGCGTTTGGGCAGCAAGTAAGAACGATAAAGCTGTATTGGTTGAGGCTTTGGCACTCTTCATAAAAAATTTACTGGCTTGTTTATAATCCCCTTCAAGTAATGAAAGCTGTGCTTGCTCAAGTCGTTTAGCTGATTTTCTAGGTGATTTTGAGCGCAACCAGTTGCCCAACATTGTTTTGGAATTAAAGATTTTCTCAAAGAACCAATAGCAAATGTATAAACAAAGTAAACCCAGTAATTCTAAGATCACAAAGGATATAAATGACATACTGATTCTATAATTGGCGACCTCAAAAACGGCTGAGCCTTGATGACCCTGTAATAATGGCCCTAGAAAAAATCCACCCACTAGCACTAAGAAAATAATTAATATTTTAAGCATCATTATTCTCCTATTGTGCCAACATTAAATGAACACGAGTTTGCATCAGTTTTTCTAACTCACTGACACTTTCGAGTTTGTTAGGTACAGATTGGTCACTAATCGATTGGTTGAGCAAATTGTCAAGGTCATCTAAGAAAGCTTTAACACTTGGTGCGTTACTATCAAAATAAGCACTCACCCAAAGTAAAGCATCACTAAGTGCCCTTTGATAGATTAAATCTTGATGTCGAGGTACTGCTTGAGCAGCAATTAAAAGACGAAAACGAATATTTTCTCGAAGATAAAGTGATTGTTCTAACGTCAATGGTTCTTTAAAAATTTGGCATCTAAGCATCTGTTTTTCATCTAAGCCTGCTTTAGACAAACAGGTTTTGAAGTTATTTTCTTTTTCATCGAGGTTTTCGATGGTAATGAATTTAGCCATAAAGTTTTTTGTATTCGTCAGTAAATTACTGGACCAATCTGAAATTGATGAAGTAATACTTTGCTTATCATTATGAGCCATATCAGAATCAGCTCCCAAATTCACGTCTTGCGCGCTGGTTGTATGGGAATTTGACGGTTCTGTTTGGGTTGAGGCAACGGCATCATCATGTTGCGTCATGCCTAAATCTATTTGTTTATAATTACCAACTAAAGGTAATTCATTGAGTGATTCTGAAAGTCCAACCAAATTCATGATAATGCCATCATAATCAATAAAACTCACCTGAGACAGTGAATTAATATCTTCATTAATTGCCTGTCTTGCTGGTATTAAACTTGGATCATTTGCTTGTGCAAGACTTGCATCAGCATTTTTTAACAATAACCGAGCGGTCACATAATCGTGCTCATTCCAGATTTTTCTACCAGCTAAATGCACTAAATAATTAGCTTGAGAAATTAACCAGACACTGTAATTTGTTGCCGACATGGACGATAAGCGTTCATTAAGGTTATAAATATTTTGCTCATTAAGTTTTGATGCATCATTAATCTGATTAGTTAACTGTTGTTGTGCTTTTTGTTGTTCAGTCAATTGATCATCAACTCGTTGCTCTAATGTTGCAAATTGTTGATTCTGTTTGTTTACCGCTTGCGTAATGTTATTTTGTAAATCGTGAATAATACTATCTTTAGTGGTTTGCTTTAAATTAGCTAATTCTGTTTGTAAACTAGCAATCGTCTTTTTTTGGTTTTCAACTTGTGTATGACCGTGATAAAAAACAAAACCTCCAAGACCAAGAGTTAGCGCAATAGCTAAAAGGGATAGTTTTGATACAGGTGCTTTATTGACATTATTAGATGATGCAACTTTTTTTTCAACTGTTGGACTAGATTGGGCGGTTGTTGATGTTCTATTATCTTCTTTCATAGTCTTTTTCGCTTTATCTAAAGTAGTGATAGTGGAAGATTGGCTAAATGAAGAGGTGCTGATGGTAGAAAGTGTGGCATTGGCACCATAATATCGTAATGGCATAACTGACCTCATTTAGCATTGATATAATTAACAATATTATGACATAGAGTCATTATAGTTTTAAATAAAATTTGCTATTTGAATTAACAAACGATCATAATAACTTTTTTTAACCTAGCTTTGCTATTACTTTTAATAAATTAAAATTTTATTCAATAAAATTTTTTAAAATAAATAACCATCTTCACTATTACTATTTAAACGAATAAGCGAAAAGTATTTTTCAACGTTATTAAATTTATTATAACGGGGTAGGGAAGTGTTGTTTTACAGCATTAAAGACAGTTTGATTATCCGCACTATTTATTAATAAAACATTTTGCCATGTTAACTCTTTAGCTTTTGTAAAAATCCTTTGACTGGTTACCAGTAAACGACTTTGTTTTTTGTGTTCATCACTGCTATAGGATTCAAGTTGGTTTAGGTGCTCAATACTGGTAATAATAATGAGTTGTTGTGAGATATGCTCAGATAAGATATCAGGTTGGTAGATTATGGGAGTGCGAGAATAACACTCAATCAATTTTACTTTGGCTTGGCGAGACCTTAGCGTTTGTGCCAGTAATGGTCGACCTGAGTTACCACATAAGATTAAAATGTTTCGTTGTTTTACTGATTGTTGTTGAAGTAACACTAATAATCCTTCACTGTCTTCTCTATCAGGATAATTAACTTCAATTTCGGTGAATTGCTTAAATAATTGTGCAGATTTTTTGCCTATTGCAAAATAACTAATGTTTTTTGGCAAGGTCAAATGGGTAAAACACTGATTAATGGCATGAGTTACTTGGGGGGAAACCACTATCACGATATCTTGGGGTAATAGCTGGTTTAACTGATGCTGTAACTGTAGAATGTCACGACCTTGTGAAATTTTAAAAAATGGCAAATGTTGCGCAGGTAGATTGGCTTGGTTAAATAACTCACTTAATTTTTCACCTTCCGGAGAGGGTCTGGTTACAAAAATCATGCGTCTAATAATTCCGTTAGAATTAAATCTGCACCTTGATTTAATAACTGTTTAGCAAGCTTTTCACCTAAAGATTCGGCTTCGTTTATAAAACCTGTTATCTGTTGTTTAATTATTTTTGAACCGTCAACACGACCCACCAGACCTTGTAAAAATAATTCATCATTATTCAGCCGGCAATAACCCGCAATAGGTACTTGGCATCCGCCTTGTAAGGCGTTATTCATTGCTCTTTCGGCTTGGATACAAACTCGACTTTTTTTATCATCAAGAACTGAAATAATGTCCAATATTTGTTTATCGTCAGTGCGACTTTCAATGCCAATCGCGCCTTGCCCAACAGCGGGCAACATTAAATCTGTATCTATGTATTGAGTAATTCTGTGTTCTAAAGATAAACGTTTTAAACCGACTGACGCCAGAATTATGGCATCATATTGCCCATCATCCAATTTATTGAGACGTGTGCCTACATTACCACGAAGATCTTTAATTATTAAATGGGGAAAATGACTGCGCAACTGACATTGGCGCCGTAAACTTGATGTACCAACAATTGCACTTTCAGGTAAATCATTTAGATTGGTATATTTATTAGCAACAAATGCATCTCGAACCTCATCTCTTTGGCAAATTGCTGCTAGCATCAAACCTTCAGGGAACTGAGCGGAAATGTCTTTAATTGAGTGAACCGCAATATCTGCTTCATTATTTAATATTGCTTGTTCTAACTGTTTAACAAAAAGACCTTTTCCACCAATTTTTGATAATGGACTATCAAGTATAATATCACCTTGAGTCACCATTGGAATAAGTTCAACCGTTAAATCTTTATGTGCTAATAATAGATTTTGTTTAACGAAATTAGCTTGCCATAACGCTAATGGGCTTTTCCTTGTTGCAATACGAATCTTCAATTCATTTTCCTAATTTTATAAATGAGGCTTTTTGTTTGGTTAACTCTGTTATTTTTATAGCGCTAAGGATAATTATTGATAATCAATCCTTAGCACAGTTGTTGTTATACTTAATGATCAGTAAACATTATAACTTATCGACAAAACTGGTCGCAAAACCAATATAATTAGCAGGAGTTAACTGTTTTAAACGTGCTTTTTCTTCCTCAGGTAAATCCAACGATTCAATAAACAGTTGCATACCTTGAGCATCGACACGTTTGCCGCGAGTTAGCTCTTTTAATTTTTCGTATGGTTTTTCAATCCCATAACGTCGCATCACAGTTTGTATCGGTTCCGCTAACACTTCCCAATTACGATTAAGTTCTTCAAGCAAATAGCTTTGATTTACTTCAAGTTTATTTAATCCTTTTAAAGTTGATTGATAAGCAATAACGGCATAACCAATCCCAACACCTAGATTGCGTAAAACGGTTGAATCGGTAAGATCACGTTGCCAACGAGAAATTGGTAATTTACTGCCTAAATGGTTCATGATCGCGTTAGCAATGCCTAAGTTACCTTCTGAATTTTCAAAATCTATTGGATTGACTTTATGTGGCATTGTTGATGAACCAATTTCACCAGCAACGGTTTTTTGTTTAAAATGATTTAATGAAATATAGCCCCATACATCCCGATCAAAGTCAATTACAATAGTATTGAAACGGGCAACACAATCAAAAAATTCGGCAATATAGTCATGTGGTTCAATTTGTGTGGTATAAGGATTCCATTCTAATCCTAATGAGCAAACAAATTCTTCACTCAATTTATTCCAGTCCACTTGTGGATAAGCAACCATATGTGCATTGTAATTTCCTGTTGCACCATTAATTTTACCTAAAATCTCAATCGATTGGAGTTGTTTAAATTGACGTTGCAGACGATAAGCAACATTGGCGAACTCTTTACCAATTGTTGATGGTGTTGCCGGTTGCCCATGTGTTCTGGAAAGTAACGGTAAATCTCGATACTCTTTTGCTTGTGAAGTAATTTTATCAATTAGTTGTTGCCAATAGGGTAGTAAGACCGTTTCTCTGGCTGTTTTTAGCATCAACGCATGCGATAAATTGTTAATATCTTCGGATGTGCATGCAAAATGGATAAATTCATTGATAGCATGCAGTTCTTCGTTACTACTGACTTTTTCTTTTAAAAAATATTCAACCGCTTTTACATCGTGATTGGTGGTTCTTTCTATCTCTTTAATTCGCTTCGCATCTTGCTCATTAAAGTTTTCAATGATTTGATTAAGATGCTCAGTAGCTAATTGGCTTAATGCTGGAACTTCAGGAATATTTTCTTGAGATGCTAATTTTTGTAACCAACGGACTTCAACTTGAACACGGTATTTTAATAAACCATATTCGCTAAAAATGGTACGTAATTGTGTTGTTTTCTCTCCATAACGGCCATCAATAGGCGAAAGGGCAGTAAGTGCAGATAATTCCATCGGTTTAACTCCGTTACTATTTTGAAATATCGAATATAAAATATACGTTAATAAGGTGTATTAATTGTTTGTAATAGCTGTTGCGCTGCATCACAAATACGTTTGCGCTGAAACAAAAACTGTAAACGACTACCACCGACTTGATACCATAGGATGGCCGATCGAATACAGCCCAAAAGTGCAGTTCTGACTTTAGCCTGCACAAAAGCATTCTGTAGAAATTTGGCTTTACCCGTTATCTGTATTTTGGTGGATATAGGGCTGACAATATCAGAATAAATTCCAGCCAATGAATAGGATAAATCTTCAATATTATCACCAATTGTTTCATCACTTAAATCAGGATAAAGACTGGTAATGTGTTTTAATCGTTGATCTATCTTACTTAGTGAATCATTATTTTTTAGTAATTTACTGGTTATATTTAGAGAACTAAAAACATAACGCATTATTTCCATCTGTTCTTTTTGTCCAGATGAAAGTAGCTCAATCAGTGTTTGTAACCCTATTTTAATGTTGTAAATACCATTATAAACATCTAATGTTGTGTTGGGTGAGGTGATAAACACACTTTTTATCGAGCGTTCGTATAATGTACTATTACAGATTCCTGAATTAGCTAATTGCGGAATTAATAATGCACTTTGCGCAACACCTGCAAGTGCAATAGCAATATGATGATACTTGCTGTCCATTTTACAACTCCTGTCTACCTATGATTCGCTCTTCAATGATGCCGCCACCAAGACATACTTCTCCTTGATAAAATACGGCTGATTGTCCTGGCGTTACTGCAGCAACAGGATGAGTAAATATCACTTCAATTTTATCTTCTGATAAAGGATTAACTTGGCAAGCGATATCTTGCTGACGATAACGTGTTTTAACGGTACATGTAAAAGGTTTGCTGACAACTTGACGATCAACCCAATGTAATTGGCTAGCAATTAATCCATCAGAAAATAATGCAGGATGGTCATGTCCTTGTGCAACAATCAATTCATTATTTTGTAAATCTTTATCTACAACATACCAAGGTGTATCATCAGCTTGTTTTAAACCACCAATCCCTAAGCCTTTACGCTGTCCTAATGTGTGATACATAAGTCCATGGTGCTTTCCAATTATTTCACCATCTACCGTGCGAATTGCTCCCCCCTTTGCAGGTAAATAGCGCGCTAAAAAGTCACTGAATTTTCGTTCTCCAATAAAACAGATACCTGTAGAATCTTTTTTAGCCGCCGTTGCTAAACCTAATTGTTGGGCGATTTCACGTACTTTCGGTTTTTCCAGTTCACCTACTGGAAATAAGCTTTGCTTAATTTGAGCTTCATTTAGAGTGTAAAGAAAATAACTTTGGTCTTTATTGTTATCCACACCTCGCAATAATTCAACTTTGCCATTACTTTCACGTTTGCGTACATAATGACCTGTTGCGATATAATCTGCACCAAGATCTTCTGCTGCATATTCAAGAAAGGCTTTAAATTTGATCTCTTTATTACATAAGATATCTGGATTTGGCGTGCGACCTGCTTTATATTCAGATAAAAAATGTTCAAAAACATTATCCCAATATTCAGCAGCAAAATTGATAGTGTGTAATTTGATATTCAATTTATCACAAACGGCTTGAGCATCGGCTAAATCGACTGATGCGGAACAATACTCCTCGGTATCATCTTCTTCCCAATTTTTCATAAATAAGCCAACAACATGGTAACCTTGTTGCTGTAATAGATAAGCTGAAACAGATGAGTCAACGCCACCAGACATGCCGACAACAACTTTTTTGGATGTATTTACATTTGACATAATAACAAAATAGTAGACTTAAGAATTATGATAATTTTATCATACCTCAATAAAAAAGCATAAAGTTATACCCGCAACAGTTTATTTAATCGTGATGGCTTTTTGCTAAAACATAGGGTTAATCTCAAACTTTTTCACATTTTTTTAAACTGATTTTAAAGTTTATAAGAAAGGAAAACTACGAATTAATAATTCTTTTAATAACTCAGTCGAATAATTAGCGACGGAGTTATTAATATATTATATAGTTTTTTTATTAAAAATCCTTTAATAAATAGATGACATGCCCAATGATTTCGAAATTCTGTGGCGAATTTTTATCAATCAAAATCGTTGGGTACTTAGGATTATCACACAATAAAGCTAAGTTAGTCCCCTGATTTTGAATTCGTTTAACACAAATTTGGTCATCATATTGCACAGCATAAAGATAACCATCAATCGGTTTACAATATGCTTTATTAATGATCAAAATATCATGGTTGGATATAGTTGGATCCATACTGTCACCTTTAGCCCAAATCGCAGTTAAATCCTCAGTTTTACATCCTTGATTTTTAATTAAGTTTACTTCAAAAGGAATAGAATCAATTCGTGATAATGGATTGACATTTTTATTTAGGTCATGAAAAGGAATACGAAATGATTCTGTACCTATAGAATCACTAAGTAAACGACATTCTCCTTTTCCTGTTGCTAACCATTCAATAGGTACATCACATTTTTGGGCAATGATTGCTAATCGATTTAATGATGGATAGGTTTTACCAGATAAATAATCTCGAATTACAGCTTCTGACATGCCAACTTTTTTGGCAAAAGCATTACCGGAAAGTCCTTCTAATAATAAAGTTAATCTATTTTTAAAATTTATTACGCCTGTTTTTGTTAAAATGCTCGTTTTTTCGTGCTCGCTAAGCGTTTTAAAATTGTTTTCTTTCATTTTTTGTTCCATTTTATAGATTTTTTTTGTTTTTATAGTTTTGTTTCGTTTTTTTATGTGTTATTCTTTTTGTGGTAACATTTTACCATTTCGTATTGTAATGCCGATAATCATTACAATAGCAAAGAATTAACCTGAAGAGGATCTCATAATGAGCGAACAAGATCAAGATTGGTCACCATCAAGAGTTGTCGGTGAAATTAAAATTAGAGGTGGAAACTTAAGGGCACTATCAAGATCAAGTGGCTTACAAGCTGATACTTTGAGAAATGCTTTATATCGACACTGTCCAAAATATGAACGAATTATTGCTGAATACTTACAAGTTTCTGTTGAAACTATTTGGCCTTCACGTTATAGCATTCAAGCAAAATAATTATTTTTGATACTACATCAATTTAAATTCTTCCTTAAAAAAGACGCCTTTTCAGGCGTCATTATTTTATTTTTTTGCTTGTTCTGCTGCTCGAACAATTGCTGCAAAAGCATCTGCTTTAAGGGATGCACCGCCCACTAAAGCACCATCAATATCTGGTTGTGTAAATAATTCTGCTGCATTTTTATCATTTACTGAACCACCATATTGAATAATTACTTGTTCTGCAACTTGAGCATCTTGTTTTGCAATATGATCACGGATGAATTTATGAACAGCTTGAGCTTGGGCTGGAGTCGCAGATTTGCCAGTACCAATAGCCCAAACAGGCTCATAAGCAATTACTGCACCGTTGAATGCTTCAACACCTAATGCATTTATCACTGCATCAATTTGGCGCGCACATACTGATTGAGTTTGACCTGCTTCATTTTCAGCTTCAGTTTCACCGATACAAAGAACTGGCACTAAACCAGATTCTTTTAATACACCAAATTTTTTGGCAATAAATTCATCTGACTCTTTGTGGTAAGTACGACGTTCTGAATGACCGATAATTACATGAGTGACACCCACTTCCTTTAACATTGTCGCTGATACTTCACCTGTATAAGCGCCAGACAGGTTAACATCTACATCTTGGGCACCTAAAATAATATTAGAACCACCTAATTGATGTTTAACAAAGTCTAAATAAACTACTGGTGGGGCAATAGCAATATCACACGCTGCTTCTGTCGATAGTTCTTTTCTTAAACCCTCAACTAAATTTTTAGCCATATCAATACTACCATTGAGTTTCCAGTTACCCATAACGAGAGGTTTTCGCATAATTTTCTCCAACTTAAGTTTTAAAAAGGTGTTGATTTTAGAATGAATTCGTTATAATGGGGAGTATTATACATCAAATAATTTGAGCTTGAGGAAAAATATGACATTAGAAATTTTAAATCAGTTAGAAAATAAAATTCAGCATACTGTTAATACTATTACGACATTACAAAACGAAATTGCTACTTTAAAGCAAGGCAATCAAGAATTAGAACAGTTGATCAATGACAGTTCAGATGAAATGAAAGCATTACGCGAAGAAAATGAAAAGCTCAAACAAGATCAACAAGTTTGGCAGCAACGTATCCAAACTTTATTAACCAAAATAGGTGAAATCACACAATAAATCACACTATTTATAAACGCGGCTTATCTTGCGATTGTTTTATATTTCATTAATATAATTGTGAAAATTAACTATAATGCGAGAAGAGTTAAAATCGCTGTGGATTGCTCAGACTATTCATTTAATTGAAAAAGAATCTGGGCGATTTGCAGATCAAGATATTAATCGACAAGTAAGAGTGATTCAAACGTCACTGGTTAATCGTATTGTCATGCGTGCGGTTATGCTATCAAAACAAAATGGTTTGTATGCAGCGCAAAAAAATTTATTAAGAGCAATAAACCTTTCCTTTTTCATATTTATTTTTCTTTCTATTATTTGTGGTGCATCATTGGCTTTTAGTACATTAAGTCAAAATCCAATTAATTTGTATTGGGCGCTTTTTAGTTTACTAGGTCTTCATTTAGTCACTTTATTTATCTGGTTAGTCTCCTCTTTTTTGTTTACTAATTTAGGTGGTAGCTTTTTAGTTTATTGCTGGTTATGGTTAGCAAAAAAGTTCTCCCAAAAAAAGACGGTACAACAGCTTATTCCAGCTTTTATTGAGTTATTCGGTGGGCGTATTCGTTGGCTAATTGGATTTGTACTTAATCTTTTTTGGACAGTAATATTAAGTAGTGCGTTAATAGTGCTTATTGCCTTATTTTCAACAAAACATTATAGTTTTGAATGGAAAACAACATTACTTAGCTCAGATACGATTATTAGCCTAACTCATTATTTAGGTTGGTTACCTTCGAAAATAGGGTTTATGATTCCTGATGATAATATTATCAGATTAAGTGAACACGCTCTAAATGCTGGAGAAATACGTTCTGCTTGGGCAATTTGGTTGCTCGGTGTTTTCATCGTTTATGGTTTAGCGATTCGATTTTTATGTATGATAATTTGCGGGATTAATTGGTTGGTTAGTTGTCGACGAATTAAATTCAATACCCAACATCCTGATTATCAATTATTAGCAAATGATCTACAACCTATATTGTTTCATGTTGAAGATGAAGATAATAAAGATAACGTTAAATTTGAACAATCAATTTCGCATTTGACTCAAGAGGGAATAGGTACTTTCTTGGTGGCAATTGATATGCAAGAAGAGTGGAATTCACCAAATTCAGTAACCTTTTTAGGTTTTTTAAATACGCGTGAACAGCGCCGTAAAATTCTTGACTATTTACAATTAACACCTGCTAAAAAGTTATTAATCGCGATTGATACTGATAGGGCACCCGATCGGGGTATGTTAAATTTAATTAATCAACTGACAAGTAAATCGCAGCAGAGTCGGATCTGGTTTATCAATCAAGGCAAACAATTTAATAATTGGCAAGCGTTATCGTTACAATCAGCTTTACCAACATGGTTAAGCGAGGAATTTTAACATGTTAACGACATTGAAATTAGCTGTGGTTGGGCACGCAAATGTAGGAAAAACATCATTATTACGTACTTTAATTCGCAATAGTAACTTTGGTGATGTATCAGATAAACCAGGCACAACAAGACATGTCGAATCAATTACCTTACCTGTTGATAACCAAAACACCATTATTTTTTATGATACACCAGGTTTAGAAGATAGCTTGGCACTGTATGATTACATTCATCAATTAACACCAACTAACAATAAACTTGATGGTATTGATAAATTAACATTTTTTTTACAAAGCCCAGAAGCCGAAAATACTTTTGATCAAGAAGCTAAAGTAATCAGACAATTATTGAAAAGTGATGCAGCTATCTATGTAATCGATGTGCGAGAGCCAATTTTAGATAAGTATCATGATGAATTAGCTATATTAGCCAGTGGAGCCAAACCGATATTGGCGGTATTAAATTTTACCGCGAGTATGCAACAAAATGAAAATGAATGGAAAATATTACTTTCTCGTATCGGTATTCATGCTATCATACGGTTCGACGCAATCGTGCCGCCCATAGATGGTGAAGAACGATTGTATAAAAGTTTATCTTTGCTAATTGAGCCAGCAAAATTGATTTTAGATCAATGGTTAACTAAAATTACGCAAATGCGTGAAACTCGCAATAAAAAGGCTAATTTGATTATTGCTAAAGCTTTAGTTGATGTAACAGCTTTTTACAAAATGGCCAAATCTGATGATAAACAAGCCATCGTTGATATGCAAAATCAAGTAAGAAAGCGAGAACAGTTGGCAATAAATGAGCTGTTAAAACTCTTTCAGTTTAATTCAGCTTTAGAAAGTGAAGAATGTTTGCCTTTGTTAAAAGGTCGTTATAATGCAGATCTATTTAATATAGATGCCCTAACCACAATGGGCATGCATTTGACGAAAGGTTTTGTGTCAGGTGCTACAATTGGTGCAAGTATTGATTTAGTTACCGGAGGCATTACGCTTGGTTCTGCAACGCTCATTGGCGGTGCGGTCGGTAGTTTGGTGCAAACAGCCAAGCATTATGGTTCTAGAATGCGATATCAGCTTTCTGGTTATAATAAATTAAGTGTTGATGATGTTATTATTTGTTACCTTTCTTTACGACTTGTTAGTCTAAAAGAGAGTTTAAATCATCGCAGCCATGCGAACACTTGTCCCATTAAATTGTCTAAGCTAGAGACTCAAGAATGGAAAAAAGGCGTTTTACCTAAAAGTTTGAAAATAGCAAGGCGTTATTCGCATTGGTCGACGTTAAATAAAGGAACAAAAAGAAATGACAAAAAAAGACAATCGACAATTGAAAATGTTGCCGAACAACTTTTTTAGTATAAAAAAGCGTTTTTTCATAACATTGCTGTTTTCTATGTTTATGTCATTTGGTTGTAGCAGTACGACAACCGCTACTGTGAATACGAGTTATAGTACTAAATCAGCAAAAGTGACTAAACAAGATGCTCAGATGTTAGCCAAAATTGATTCCCATTATAAAAAATGGTACAAGACGCCCTATCGTTATGGTGGTATGACTTTAGCTGGTAGTGATTGTTCTGGTTTGGTTGTTAATTTTTTCAAAAATAAACTTTCTAAAACTGTACCAAGAAGTACTGCTGAGCAAGCTCAATTAGGTTATAAAGTGACTAAACCTAAACCAGGTGATTTAGTATTTTTCAAAACAGGCCGAGGCGGTAGCGGCTTACATGTCGGCATTTATTATGCAGATGGTAAATTTTTACACGCTTCAACATCAAAAGGTGTAATTTATTCAAATTTGAATGATGACTACTGGAAAAAACGTTACTGGATGACGCGACGAGTGACTGGCAGTTAATTTAGAAACCTGCTTGTCTATTTGACTTAAAATAGTGATATCTAAAAAGCTCTCTAAATCGTGTTCAATTTAGAGAGTTTAATTTTGTCAATAATGACATTTTTTAAGAACACTTATGAAATCAAATTTTTCCTTTCTCTTTTAATTCGCGCATAATGTTAGCAACATAAAGCATTTCGCCTGGTGTACCGAGTGAAATACGACACCATTCCGTAGCAGGAGGAAAATCCCGTCCAATCAAAATAAAGTTATTTTTCATTAATTCCCGATATGCTTTTAAATCAATCGGACTTTTATGAAACATAAAATTGGTTTCAGATTTTAGGTAGTGTAAACCTAAATCCGATAAGACGTTTTCCATGATTTGACGTGAAACATCAACGGCTTTTTTAGAATAGGTTAAAAATGCTTGATCATCCATTGAGGTTAACGCTGCACAAACGCCACAATAATTAAGCTTTTCGCCTGCTACATATTGGGCGATGTTATTGATATTTTCGGCTGAACTAACTGCATAACCTACACGTAAACCTGCCATAGCATGAATTTTTGAAAAAGTTTTCAGCAATATTATATTTTCGCAACCTTGTCCAATAAGGTAATCGACTGATTTGTATGCTGGATCGTTAACAAACTCAGCGTAGGCTTCATCAATAATAAAAATAGTATTTTTAGGTTTGCTTTTTATCCATGATTCTATCTCTTTAGTTGCAAAAACAGTCGAAGTTGGATTGTTAGGATTAACTAAATAAACAATCGATGACCCTTTATGGTTCTCAACCGCTTTTTGTATACCTTTCAGATCGATTTGCCAATCTGGTAAACTTAGTACTTTGTTGATGCGTAAATTGAAAATTTTACCAAAATGTTCGCCGTCACCGTAGGTAAGTTCCGGGATAACTAATTGGGTATCTGGTTTAACATAGGCAGCAATAGCGCTACGAATTCCCTCTGAAGAACCTGCTGTCAATAAAATTTGAGATTCATCTACATTATGGTGTTTAGCTAACCGTTTATTCAATAATGGCATTTCTGCTTTAGCATAACGATTGGCTTTAGGAACCGCATTAATTGCTGCTTGTTGTGCATTAGGTGACATGCCAAGGGCATTTTCATTAAAATTGAGCCTGACTGGATTGTTTACATCGGGTGTAACTACTTTATCAAGCATCGGTAGGGTATATGAAATTGTGTTTTTTACTTCTTGCGCATAGGCTTTAGATAAAAATTGATTGATTGATAACCCAGCTATCGCTGCACTTGAAAATGTTATTAATTTTCTTCTATTGATATTTATATTAGACACCATGATTCACCTCATGTTTTAGTTGATCCTTATGTGGTCAATAATCATCCATGCAAAAATAATACCAAGTTACAAAATTAATTAATCTTATTGATTTATAATAATAAAATAAAAAAAGAACAAAGCTGGCAGTAGATGTTTATTAAAAAATGCACAATATTGATGCTTTATTGCACAAAAAAGGTGTATAAAAAGACCAGTTATTGTTTTTAGTAATAACTGGTCTGTTTCATTCTTTATAGAAAATGCATCATTTGTACTTAATTATCAGGTGGAGTTTCAATATCCGAATAGCTTGATAGCATTTGTAAGAACCTATATTTTGATGCGACCATTTTTGTTGAACGTGCATGTAGTATATTAGCAACAGTCGGTTCTAAGGTTTCTAAACGTCGGAATCGTTGTTCTTTAAGTAAAATACTTGATAGAGCTTCACTATTTGGTGATTTTGAATCTAAAACTAATCCCGGTTTTCCTTCAGCCGCACGGCGAGGATCATATCGATAAAGAGGCCAGAACCCAGATTTCACTAAATCTTTCATCTGTTCGTGGGATTTAGCCAGATCATAACCATGTTCCTCACACGGACTATAAGCAATGACAAGGGATGGCCCATCATAGGCTTCCGCTTCTTGTAATGCTTTTAATGTCTGGTTTAGTTGAGAACCTAAAGCCACTTGAGCCACATAAACATGACCATACATCATAATGCTAACACCTAAATCTTTACGGGCTTTATGTTTACCCAAATCCGCAAATTTAGATACGGCTCCCATAGGTGTTGCTTTGGACTGTTGACCACCCGTATTAGAATAACATTGAGTATCTAATACTAAAATATTGACGTTATCGGTTAAACTCATTACATGGTCAAGTCCGCCAAAACCAATATCATAAGCCCAACCATCTCCACCAATTGCCCATACTGATTTATCAATCAGATAGTTGGCGTCTTCTAATAACTCTTTAGCTTCGACAGAATCAATGTGTTTTAATTGCTCTCGTAATAAGTCAACTTGCGTTCTTTTTTCAGCGATGGTTGCATCAGAAGATTGCAAAGTGATGGCAATTTCTGGCGAAATCTCGCCCGCCAAATGATCAAGTAAACGTAAGGCACGTTTTCTATGTTGGTTATAAGTGATACGATAACCTAAAGCAAATTCAGCATTGTCTTCAAATAAAGAATTAGCCCAAGCAGGTCCACGACCCGAGCGATCGGTAGTATAAGGTGTTGATGGTAAATTGCCCCCATAAATAGATGAGCAACCAGTTGCATTAGCAATAGCCAGATGGTCGCCATAAAGTTGTGTTAATAATTTAATATATGGTGTTTCACCACAACCCGCACAAGCACCCGAATATTCAAACAATGGTGTAATTAATTGAGAAGTTCGTATATCTATACGCTCAAGTGATTTGATATCACGATCTGGTAATTGAGAAAAGAACTCATAATTAACTCTTTGTGTGTCAAGGTTATCAATACGAGGCTGCATATTGATTGCTTTAATATCAAAGTTGTTACGATCACGAGATGGACACACCTCAACACATAAGTTACAACCAGTGCAATCTTCCGGAGCTACTTGCAATACATAACGTTGACCTTTCATATCGCGCGCTTTAACTTCTAGCGATTCTAGTGTATCAGGGGCATTAAGCATTGCATCCGGTTCGACCACTTTGGCTCGAATGGCTGCATGAGGACAGGCAACTGCGCAATGGTTACATTGCGTACACAGTTCTGATTTCCAAATCGGGATCTCTTCAGCAATATTACGTTTTTCCCATTTAGTGGTACCAGTTGGCCAAGTGCCATCTGGTGGGAATGCCGAAACCGGTAGACTATCGCCTAAACCTGCTAACATAGTTGCAGTAACGGTTTTTACAAAATCTGGCGCATTGTTTGGTACAATAGGAGGCATTGATGGACTACTTTGATCCACACAACTAAGTGGAATTTGTTCAAGCGAAGTGATGGCTAAATCTAACGCTTTCCAGTTATTTTCAACCAACTCTTGACCTTTACTACTGTAACTTTTGGCAATGACTTCTTTTAACTGTGTGATGCTAAAATCATTTTTGAATATATCCGATAGATGAAAAAAAGCAGCTTGCATGACTGTGTTAATTCTGGCTCCTAAATTACATTCACGCGCAATTTTAGCTGCATTGATAATATAGAAATGGGCTCTTTTCTGAATTAATTGTACCTGCACTTCTTTAGGTAACCGATGCCAAATTTCATCTTTGCTATATGGGGTATTAAGTAAAAAAATACCGTCATCTTTGAGTTTATCGACAATCTGATATTTATCTATAAATTGGTCTTGATGACAACCAATAAAATGTGCACTGGTAATCAAGTAAGGCGAATCAATTGGATCTAAGCTTACACGTAGGTGAGAGGTAGTTAATCCACCTGCTTTTTTGGAATCATAAACAAAATAACCTTGCACATAAAACGGCGAACTGTCTCCAATTATTTTAATATTATTTTTAGTTGCCGAAACGGTGCCATCACTTCCCAACCCATAAAACAGGGCTTCTAGTGCTGATTTTTGCGGAATTGATTTATCTGGTAGTGGTAATGATAGCCCAGTAATATCATCATAAATACCCACCGTAAAGCGTGGTCTTGGTTTTTCTAAACCAAGCTCGTTGAAAATGCCAAGTACTGAGCGGGGATCAAACTCTTTAGAGGATAATCCATAACGTCCGCCAATAATCTGTGGCATAGAATTACGTTCACCACGAGACAAGCTCTCAGCAAAAGCTGTCATAATGTCCAAATATAAAGGCTCTGCTTGTGCTCCTGGTTCCTTTGTTCTATCTAATACGGCAATTTTCTTAACACTATCTGGAATCACAGCAAGTAAGTGTTGAGCTGAAAATGGACGAAATAATCGAACAATTACCACACCGACTTTTTGATTTTCTTTAAGCAGATAATCAACCACTTCTTTACTGGTACTCGCACCGGAACCCATAATTACAATAATTCGCTCAGCATCACGGGCACCGTAATACTCAAAAGGTTGATATTTTCTTCCAGTTTGTTTTTCAAAAGCGGTCATAGCATCAACAACGTGCTGATAAGCATTATCATAATAACTATTTATAGCTTCTCGACATTGAAAATAGGTATCAGGATTGGCAGATGTACCACGGATAACCGGTTTATCAGGGGTTAATGCTCGTGAACGATAAGCTTTAATTGCTTCATGTGGTAAAAGATTATGAATATCTTCATCTGATAGCGGATAAATCTTATTAACTTCATGTGATGTTCTGAAACCGTCAAAAAAATGGACGAATGGAATTCGACTGTTAAAACTGGCAATTTGAGAAATTAATGCTAAATCTTGTGCTTCTTGTACCGAGCTAGAACAAAGCATAGCAAAACCGGTCTGTCTAACAGACATAACATCAGAATGATCACCAAAAATTGACAAGGCATGCGTAGCAACGGTACGCGCAGCGACATGTAAAACAAATGGTGTAAGTTCCCCTGCAATTTTGTATAACGAAGGGATCATCAACAATAACCCTTGTGATGATGTAAATGATGTTGCTAATGCACCCGTCATTAATGCACCATGAACAGTGGAAATGGCTCCTGCTTCGGATTGCATTTCAACTACTCTTGGAATATCACCAAATACGTTTGGCTTATCAAATTCTGCCCATGTGCTAGCTTGTTCAGCCATTGAAGAGCTAGGAGTAATTGGATAAATGGCAATGACTTCGTTTGCACGATAAGCGACGGAGGACACCGCGCTATTAGCATCTGATATGATCATTAAAAAAACCTTGTAATTTATAGTGTTACGACATTACTTAATTATTATAAATTTCGACTATTGTACCAGAAAGTAAGATAGCTTTTAGTTATTTTTATATTAAATTTTTGGTAGGTGTTTTTGAATTACAGATATTTCTAACTTTTTATCGAGATATTAATGAGATAAAGAAAAAAGCAGCTTTTCAGTAACAAATAATTAGGGGTAATATTTTCTGTAATTAGAGTTTTAGTGATTAAATGATTGATAATAAGTTAATTACTTTTAAAACCAACATTTTAAAAATGGATAAAAAATGATATTATTCTAAAGATAGATTTTTTCGAATAATATCATTAAGTTATTTTATTTTATCACAACACGATCAGCCGATGTTGAGTGTTTAATTTCACCTAATAACCATGCCTTTTCACTGTGCTGATTAAGTATAGAAATAGCTTTATCTGCCAGTGATTTTGGTAAAGCAATAATTAAACCAACACCACAGTTAAATGTGCGGTACATTTCATGACGGCTTACATTACCTGCTTTTTGTAGCCAATCAAATATTGCTGGCCATTGCCAACTTGCTTCATTTATTATTGCTTGAGTATTATCGGGCAGAACGCGTGGAATGTTTTCCCAAAATCCACCACCAGTAATATGCGCAATTGCATGTACATCTTTAATCTGAGCAATTAAATCAAGAACAGATTTGACATAGATTTTAGTTGGTGCAAGTAAATGATCAGCAAGTGGTTTCCCGTCGAGTTGTTCAACAGCTGGGTTAACACCACTCACTTCAATAATTTTTCGTACCAATGAATAGCCATTGGAGTGTGCACCACTTGATGCTAATGCAATTAATGCATCACCATCTTGAACTTTAGTACCATCAATCATTTGCGATTTTTCAACGACACCCACACAAAATCCTGCTAAATCGTAGTCGTTGCCATGATACATGCCTGGCATTTCAGCTGTTTCACCACCGACTAAGGCACAACCTGATTGTTTACACCCCTCGGCAATGCCTGTAACTACCGTTGTGGCAACATCGACATTAAGTTTGCCCGTTGCGTAATAGTCGAGGAAAAATAAGGGTTCAGCACCTTGAACGATGAGGTCATTGACACACATGGCAACCAGATCAATACCGATTGATTCATGGCGATTCAAATCCATTGCCAAACGTAATTTAGTACCAACGCCATCTGTACCAGATACTAAAATGGGTTCTTTGTATTTTTGTGGAATAGCACACAGTGCTCCAAAGCCACCTAGTCCCCCCATCACTTCTGGACGTTTAGTTTCTTTAACAACCGATTTGATGCGATTAACCAGTTCATTGCCAGCATCGATGTCGACACCAGCATCTTTATAACTGAGAGATTTATTATTTGACACAGTGAGCAATCCTTACAGTAGAGAAATTGCTTTTTATTTTAGCAAGGATGAAATTTGTTGGCGATGGATTATTTAAAAAATAACGAATTAATTCAGTTTGCTAATTATTTTCAAACCAACTTTCTAAAATAATGACAGCAGAAGTAGCATCAACATGACCTTTTTCAAGGGCACGATAACCACAAGAAGCAAAAATTCGTGATTTTGCTTCAACCGTCGATAAGCGTTCATCTTGCAATTGAACTTGATAACCAAACCGTCCATGTAATCGATTAGCAAACTTACGGGCTCTGGCGGTTAATGGTTGTTCTGTACCATCCATATTCAACGGTAAACCTACGACTAATAAATCAGGTTGCCACTCATTTAAGATTTTTTCAATAGATTGCCAATTAGGTATACCGTCACGAGCTTTGAATGAGCAAAGAGGACTAGCGGTTCTAGTCACATCTTGACCAATAGCAGCACCAATACTAAAGGTGCCAAAATCAAATGCAATTACTGTCGCCATGGGTTATGCATTACCCATTTGGTGCGAAATTGTGTTCATATTGACACCCAAAGATTCGGCTGCTTTTTGCCAGCGATTTTCAAAAGGAACTTCAAAAATAATCTTAGCGTCAGCATCAGCAACTAACCAGTCGTTTCTGGCAACTTCATTTTCAAGTTGTAACGACTGCCAACTAGAGTAACCTAATGCTAATAAAAGATCTTTAGGTTGTTGACTTGTGCCAATTGATTTTAATAAATCAAGGGAAGTAGTTATCATTACATCGTCAGAAATTTGAATACTTGATGAAAAACCGGTTTGCGGTGTGTGTAATATAAAGCCTTGTTCTTCTGCAATAGGACCTCCTGCAAAAACAGGATATTCAAGTTCTGCACAATTTCTTGATGCAGTAATTTCAAGGCGACTTAGTATCGTTGAAACATTCAGTTCAATGATAGGTTTATTGATAATAATTCCCATAGCACCATCGCGGTTATGCTCACAAATATATACTACAGAACGGCTAAACAATACGTCGCTCATGGTCGGCATAGCGATTATAAAATGATTTTTTAAATTCATATGCTCACATCTTTAATTGTTTATAAAGCACATTTACCAATTTTAACATTATGCTCAATATTGCAACGCAATAAAAGTTCTGATTCATTACTTTCTTCATTGATTGATTCGGATATGATTTCGAAGTTTTGTGAACGAAAAAAGTTAATCGCATCAGTATTTTTCTTATAAACATGGGCAAAAAGTTCATTATAGCGTTGTTTCGCTTTATTAACTAAAGCTTTGCCTGTCCCTTGTCGACGATAATCTTGTTCAACAAACAGACCTGAAATATAATTTTCAGTTATGCCAATAAAGCCTTTTACACCATCAAGATCTTGAACATAAACCGTTGACATTGGGATCAACATTTCTACGATATCAAAATTTTGTTTGAAAAAATTACTATCAATAAAGTTATGTGCTTGTTCATTACCTTGTAACCATATTTCCATAACTTTATCTAAATCGGCACTTTTAAATTCTCTAATCATTTTTAACTCAACTTATTTAATCGACGTTCAATGGCATCCATAAGCATGCCAGTAATTGAAAGATTTGGATTTTCTGCTTCAATTTCACGAACACATGTAGGGCTAGTAACATTAATTTCAGTTAGTTTATCACCAATAATATCCAGTCCTACAAATAATAACCCTTTTTCTTTTAAAGTTGGAGCAACACTTTTAGCAATATGCCAATCACTTTCACTTAGTGCTCTGACTTCACCATGACCACCTGCCGCTAGGTTACCTCGTGTTTCACCTTTCTGTGGAATTCTAGCTAGACAAAAAGGGACAGGTTCGCCATCGACAACTAAAACTCGTTTATCGCCATTTGTGATAGCGGGTATATAGGTTTGTGCCATGCAGTAACGTGTATTATGTTCGGTTAATGTTTCAATAATCACGGATACATTTGGATCGCTTTGTTTAATCCTAAAAATTGAGGCGCCCCCCATACCATCCAAAGGTTTTAAGATGATATCAGAATATTGTTGATGAAACTCTTTAATATGTTGGGTTTGCCGAGTAACTAATGTTTCAGGTGTAAATTGTGCAAACCAAGCAGTAAATAGTTTTTCATTACAATCACGTAAACTTTGTGGTTTATTAACCACTAATACACCTTTTGCTTCAGCACGTTCAAGAATGTATGTTGCGTATATAAATTCTGTATCAAAGGGTGGATCTTTACGCATTAAAATTACATCAAGATCACTTAACGGTATAGTTTGTTCTTCGGTAAAATCAAACCAATGGGAATGGTCGTTATAAACCTTTAATGTCTTTGTTGTTGCGTACGCTTCGCCATTACGTAAAAAAAGATCATTCATTTCCATATAAAAAAGTTGGTATCCACGTTTTTGTGCCTCATGTAGCATAGCAAAACTTGTGTCTTTCTTAATTTTGATATGACTAATTGGATCCATTACTATACCAAGCTTAATCATGGTAACTCCTTACTGACGTTATTGGTTTTATCGACATTTATGATGATAACATATATTAAAGTAATACTTGTTAAAAAGTATATTTGAAACATTATGATAGAGTATTACCCACTATTATATATTATAAGTAAATTGGTAACTATCATACTCGTTACAGGTCTAGATGCAAATAAACATTTATTACCTTATTTCTATTTCATTAGCCTAAATCACCTAAATGTACTTGTAAGGCTGTAATAGCGGTAAGTGCTGCTGTTTCAGTGCGTAATATACGTGGACCAAGTAGTATATCAGTAAAATCATATTGATGTGTCATATTGATTTCAGCATCGGACAGACCACCTTCGGGACCAATTAGTAGACTAATATCTTTTTTATCATAAGGTAAATGCTTAATACCATGTTGCGCTTTAGGATGTAAATTTAATCTTAACTGACTTGTTAAACTTGCACACCAATTTTCCAGCTTCATCACGGGATTAATGATAGGTATCACGTTACGACCGCACTGCTCACAGGCTGAAATCACAATTTTCTGCCATTGTTGGACTTTCTTATTCATTCTTTCGTCATCCAACTTAACACCACAGCGTTCTGACAAAAGGGGCGTGATAGTGTTAACGCCTAATTCTACGGATTTTTGAATGGTAAATTCCATTTTTTCCCCGCGCGAAATCACTTGACCTAAATGAATATTTAAAGGCGATTCACGATTATCTAAAATTGTTGTGGCCGTTTTTACTGTGACGGATTTTTTATTGATTTCATGAATAACTGCTGGGGTGATGTGGTTTGAACCATCAAATAAGATGATTTCTTCACCTGTTTTCATTCTCAACACCCGTATAAGATGATTAAAGGCATCATCATTTAAAGTAATAAGGCTATTTTGATTGATGGTAAAAGGTTGATATATACGAGTCATAATTACTAATTTCTTATAATATATTGCAATAAATTATAGCGTAATTTATCAATATTCGGTAATCTCTATTTAATACAGATCAGCAATCGGAACTAACTATGAAAATTAATAATAAAGACAGAGTGTTAATTGAAGGTCTTACTGTCCTAACAACCATCGGTGTTTATGAATGGGAAAAGACCATAAAACAAAAGTTAATACTGGATCTTGAAATGTCATGGGACAACCAGCCTGCGGGTGAGAGTGATGATGTTACACTGTGTTTAGATTATTTTTTGGTAAGTCAATCGATAACCAATTTTATTCAATCGACTCAATTTGAACTTATAGAATGTGTCGCTGAACGTGTAGCACAATTGGTGATACAAACGTTTTCAGTGCAATGGTTAAAAGTGAAAGTTTCAAAACCTGGCGCGATTGCTAATGCGAGTAATGTGGCCGTGGTGATAGAACGCTCCGCTAATTAATCTAGGATTTTAATCGATGATAAACAAGCAAGAAGCTAATAAAAAAGTACATCGTTCAACCAAAAAATTTGAGAATCATGAACCGTTTACCATCAATTTTGTTAAAACATGGTGGTGGTATCAAAGACGTAAAGTGCATGAACCAAAAGGAGGGTATGAAGCATTTAATCAGGCTTGGTGTGAGTCTATCGATCTCACTTTACCTAACGATAGAGTTTGGTGGATAGGTCATTCAACCAATTTAATTCGTTTAAATGATAAGATGATTTTAACCGATCCTATTTTTTCTAAGCGAGCTTCACCTTCACAATTTACTGGGCCTAAACGATATAATTCACCAGCACTTACTATCGATCAATTGCCTAACATTGATTTTATAATGATTTCACATAATCACTATGACCATTTGGATGAATGTAGTATTCGTCAATTAGTCAAACGTTTTCCTAAAATCGTCTTGGTTGCTCCTTTAGGATTGAAAAATAAGCTTTTGAAATGGGGTGCTAAGCAGGTTTTTGAACTTAATTGGTATGATTCAATCACTATTGATTGTCTAACTTTTACCGCAACACCCGCTAGACACTGGAGTAATCGAGGTCTTTTTGATATTAACAAATCGTTATGGTGCGGTTGGATAGTGCAGTCAAATGTAGATATTCCCATTAAAACTAAAACCGTTTATTTCATGGGGGATACTGGCTATTCACCGCGTTTAAAAGAGATAGGTCAACGTTTTACTTGTATTGATCTGGCATTAATTCCAATAGGTGCTTATGCTCCCCGTAGATTATTACAATCGCAACATATCGATCCTGCGCAGGCTGTGCAGTTGTATGACGAACTCAATTGTCATGAAGCGATTGCAATTCACTGGGGAACATTTGAATTATCTGATGAATCGTTAGATGAGCCTGCACAACAATTATGTGAGCATCGAGCTGATCGTTTTTTTCATCTATTAAAAATAGGTGGCAGTTTAGCTATTAATCATCATAATTCTGGATTAAAATGATTTTCAAATGTTTGAATTCGAAACTGTAATTCAGTTTTTGATTGAAAAAAGGGGGGCATAATGAAATTAGCAACGCTTGGATTAACTTGTATCATCTTAAGTTTAACTTTAGTTGCATGTGGTGGGAAGAATGATCAAGGGAAAAAATATCATTGGTCAAAGGCACATGGTGTATTAGAAGATTGCAAAGGTATGATGAGTAAATCACAACAATGTCAAAATAATTCAAATAATCAGCAGTACCTTTTTCAAGTAGATAGGTATTAGTATGAGTGCATGGCTTATTTATGCATTACTCTCAGCTATTACCGCGGCTGGTGTTGCGATTTTAGGTAAAATCGGTTTACAACAGCTTGATGCCAATACAGCCACAGCGATTCGTGCCGTTGTTATGGCAATTTTTTTGGTTGGTGTGGTTGTAGTACAAGGAAAACTTAATCTTGTTAGCACATTTTTAAATGATAAAAAAGCATTGTTAATTATAGCACTAAGCGGTATTGCTGGCGCTCTATCTTGGTTGTTTTATTTTATGGCCATTAAAGAAGGTAAAGTATCGCAAGTTGCGCCAATCGATAAATTAAGTGTGGTTTTTGCAGTCGTATTTGCAGCAATTTTATTTGGTGAAAAAATCTCATTGTTAGCTGGAATTGGTGTGGCAATGATTGCTGCTGGTGCTATTTTAGTTGCACTCTTTTAATGACTAAATAACATTAATCATACACTATCTAAATAGTGTATGATTTTGTGTTAATAAGTTAACTTCTATATTAGATTGATGAAATTACTTAAGTAGAGTATTAAATAGTTCAATCGTCACCAGTTCGCCTTTGTTTACATTACCGCGTTCTTGTTCGAGAATAATAAAACAGTTAGCCTGATTAAACGACTGTGTAATATGTGACTCTTGTTGGCCAGTAGAAAAAACTTCTAATTCTCCTTGAGCATCAATTTGCAATCTTCCTCGTTGAAAATCTACCCGACCAATACTCTTTTTAAGGTTGGTAGCTGCTTTTACTTGGAAACGAAAATCAATATCGGATGTTGCAATCCCTGAAAGTGACAAAATCAAAGGCTGAACGAGTTGATAAAAAGTTACCAAGGTTGATACTGGGTTGCCAGGCAAACCACAAAATAATGCATGACCAATTTGTCCAAAAGCAAAAGGTTTACCTGGTTTCATGGCAATTTTCCAGAAATTGATCTGTCCTGAATCTTCTAAGGCTGTTTTCGTATAATCGGCATCGCCCACCGAAACACCACCACTGGTTATGACAAGATTTGCTTGGTTTGATGCGGTCACTAAAGCTTGTTTAATTTGAGTCGGATCATCAGGAATGATTCCAAGATCAATGATTTCACAGTTAAGTTTTGTTAATAACAATTTTAAAGTAAAGCGATTACTATCATAAATTGCGCCATTGCTTGATAACGGCATTCCAATTGGTGTTAGTTCATTACCCGTTGAAAAGATAGCTACTTTCAATTTGTTAAAAACTGTGACTTCGCTAATGCCTAGTGTTGCAAGTGTTGATAGGGTTGGTAATGTTAATTTAGTACCTGTGGCAACCGTTATCGAATCTTTTTTTACATCTTCACCACACCGACGTATGTTATCACCCGCTTTAACTTCCTTTAAAAAACTAATACCTAAATCGGATTGTTCTGTATGCTCTTGCATTACAACCGCATCTGCGTCAATCGGGACAGGGGCGCCTGTCATAATGCGTAAACAAGTACCTTCAGGCCATTGTAAATTACTAATATCGTCACCTGCAAAAATTGCACTGGCTAGAGGTAATGTTTTTGTTTGTTGAATATCTGAAAGTCTGACTGCGTACCCATCCATTGCTGAATTATCAAATCCAGGAACATTAATTGGCGAAATAATTGGTATGGCAGCAATTCTATCTAAAGCGTCAAATAATGAAACCTTTTGGTTAGTCAGAGGTTTTGCTTTAGTCGCGATTGCTAATATATTTTGCTTAGCTTGATTAAAAGTAAGTAACATTGACGAGTGCTTTCCTTATATGAATAGTCCATTAGTTTTGACAAGAAGTTTCAGGTAAGGTATACGTTTGTGTAAAAATTATTATTATATTAAATCTTAATGAGAACTTAATATAACAGTAAATATAACAACGTCGCCAAAAGGCGACGTAAAATAGATGGTTATACATTAAATAAAAAGTTCATGATATCGCCATCTTGTACGATATAGTCTTTTCCTTCAGAACGCATTTTCCCTGCTTCTTTAGCACCTTGTTCACCGCCATATTTGATAAAATCATCAAAAGCAATGGTCTGTGCTCGAATAAAGCCTTTTTCAAAGTCGGTATGAATTTTACCTGCTGCTTGTGAGGCAGTATCTCCAACCGAAATTGTCCATGCGCGAACTTCTTTAACACCTGCGGTAAAATAGGTTTGTAAATTAAGTAAACTGTAACCAGCACGAATAACGCGATTTAAGCCAGGTTCAGTTAACCCTAGATCTTGCATGAATTCATCACGATCAGCATCATCTAGTTCAGCAAGTTCTGCTTCAATGGCTGCACAAACAGGAACAACAACAGATTTTTCTTGAGCGGCAATGGCTTGTACCTTTTCCAAATAAGGATTATTTTCAAATCCATCTTCATTAACATTAGCAATATACATGGTTGGTTTTAATGTTAAAAAGCTTAAGTATTTAACCGCATCAAGCTCTTCTTTACTTAAATCCAATAGCAATAGCTTTTTACCTTGTTCTAAATGTGGTAAGCATTTTTCAAGAATTTCGAGTTCAAATTTAGCATCTTTATCGCCACCTTTAGCACGTTTTTGTAAACGTGTCATTGCTCTTTCACAAGCTTCTAGATCGGCTAACGCAAGTTCAGTATTAATAATTTCAATATCTTCAGCTGGGTCAATTTTGCCTGCAACATGAATGATATTTTCATTTTCAAAACAACGAACAACATGGCCAATGGCTTCAGTCTCACGAATGTTGGCTAAAAATTGGTTACCTAAACCTTCACCTTTTGAGGCACCTTTTACTAAACCAGCAATATCAACAAATTCCATAGTAGTAGGTAAGGTGCGCTGAGGTTTGACAATTTTAGCCAGCTCATCTAAACGTGGATCGGGCATTGGTACTACACCAGTATTTGGTTCGATAGTACAAAATGGAAAGTTAGCTGCTTCAATGCCTGCTTTGGTTAGTGCGTTAAAAAGAGTTGACTTGCCAACATTTGGTAGTCCGACGATACCACATTTAAATCCCATACTGTTTGTTACCTTTTTATCAATAAATGTCTTAAATATAAGAGGTAATTATATACTAAATCATGCTATTTATGCCAATGTTCTTATTGACGTGTTGTTAATAGATCTATATCAAATGTTGATATCGGTTTTAACTTGTTACTTTGCTTAAATTTATTAAAAGTGACAAGTAGCACATGACTTGTTAGTTTATTCTTCAAAATTTAAACCAATTTGATAGAGTTGATTCTTTTTAAGTCCATAAATTTCAGCAGTAATCGCAGCTGCTTTTTTTAATGGTAGCTCTTTTTGTAATAATTTAAGAGTATTTATGGCTTTTGGATCAATATCCTTATTATTTTCTGTATACCCAGCCACAATCAAGACAAATTCACCTTTTTGACGAGATGCATCTTGATTTAACCAGTCGATGAGTTCATTGACTGGAAAGCTAACAATGGTTTCCCATGTTTTAGTAAGTTCTTTAGCCAAAACAATCTGCTTATCGGCACCAAAAATAGTTTGCATATCCTTAAGTGTCTCTAATAAGCGATGCGTTGATTCATAAAAAATCATGGTGCGAGGCTCAGTAATTAATGAGGCTAAACTATCTTGCCGTGCTTTGCTTTTAGCGGGTAAAAATCCTTCATAAATAAATTTGTCGGACGGTAATCCAGCTACCGACAAGGCTGCAATAGCGGCACAAGCTCCTGGAATCGGAACTACTTTTATACCATTTTCACGGCAAGCTTTTACTAAATGATAGCCAGGATCATTGATTAATGGCGTTCCGGCATCTGAAACCAAGGCAATAGAGAGACCTGATTGGAGTTTTTCAATCAGAACGTGTGCTTTTTCTTGTTCATTATGATCATGTAAGGAAAAAAGCTTAGCTTTAATACCCAAATGCTGTAATAGTAAACCACTATGGCGCGTATCTTCAGCAGCTATCAAATCAACACGTTTAAGTGTGTCAATAGCTCTAAGGGTAATATCATCTAAATTTCCAATGGGTGTTGCAACAATATATAGAGTCATTAATTTGAGTCACATTAAAATTTCACAGAAAATAGAATAAATCTACTGTACGAACAAGCATTTTATTGTATATACTCACCACTTTCAAAAATAAATTCTATTTTCCGCTATTTGTTATAATAGTTATAATAAATAAACGTATTGCTAATTAGATATTGACTATTTGTTGCGCAATCTATTAATAATTGAAAAACAGAGAGTATATTTGTGCGGATTTAGTAGAAATTTGGTGGATTGTAATTGATTTAAATTGTATCCTTACTATTTTATTATAGCTAGCATAATAAGGAACCGATATAATAGCTTTTTATATTAGAAACGATAAAATATGCTCTTAAAACAATATTAACGAATGAAAGGTGTTGCTTTGAAAAAGATTCTTACGCTAACTTGTTTAAGCTTGGTCATTACTGCCTGTACTCAATCAAATCCTGCCCAAATTGAAGATATTTCGGATTTTTCAGGTGGTTCGTCAAAAACAGGTTATTCTAAACCTCCTGTTAATATTTCTACTGGAAGTGGCGTTACTTCACCTTCAGTACCATCAAATACCAATTCAACACAGGTACCTAAACCAATAACGACGTCAAGTTCAAACGATGATAATGCAAATAACACGACAAATAGTAATGTAGACAATAATAATGGCGTTAATATTACTAACGAACGTGTTTCTAATAAGCGCAATTATGATGAAATTCCTAAGGGAGGTTATCAAGGTGATACTTATACGGTAAGTCAAGGCGACACATTATATTATATTGCATGGGTCACAGGTAATGATTATCGCTCTTTAGCGGCTAAAAATAATATCAAGAATCCCTACTCTCTTGTTATTGGACAAGTACTGGATGTTAGTGGGGGTGTCACGCAAAAAGTAACCAGTAATCAAACAACTCAACAAGTGGCGGTTACCAATCAAAAATCTAATGTAGCAGATACTAAAACTACACCTACAACCACAACTACAACTAAAACTTCTACACCAGTACCGACGCCTGTTTTAACTACTACCACTACAACAACTACTACATCAGGAAAAAATCAGACATCGAGTACTGTTCAGACAACTCAAACGGTAACTGGTTCTGTAACTGATACTACAAATAATGGAAAAACAAATCCATCAAATAAAGGAACTTCTGCTTCTAAGGTTGGGAATATTACATGGCAGTGGCCAGCTAAAGGTAAAATTATTGAAAAATTTTCTAATGCTAGCAAAGGTATTGATATAGCCGGTGGATTAGGTAATAAAGTGATGGCTGCCGCAGATGGTCGTGTGGTTTACTCCGGTAATGCTTTACCTGGTTATGGTAATTTAATTATTATAAAACATGATGATGATTATTTAACCGCATATGCACATAACCAGTCGATTTTGGTAAAAGAGCAACAAGCGGTTCGAGCTGGGGAACAAATTGCGACTATGGGAGCAACGGGTACCTCTTCAGTAAGATTGCATTTTGAAGTGCGCTATCAAGCAAAATCCGTTGATCCATTAAAATATCTACCAAAAAATTAATATTTATTAACTGTAAAACAGTTAATGTATGGAATTTACGAGTATTATAAAGATTATTTAATTTAAACAGTTTTATTCTACGTAACAAAGGAGTTAGACTCATGGCAGTAAAAAAATTAGTTCTTATCCGACATGGAGAAAGTGTTTGGAATCAAGAAAACCGATTTTGTGGTTGGACTGATGTTGATTTATCTGACAAAGGTAATAAGGAAGCAGCCGAAGCAGGTAAATTACTTAAACAAGAAGGTTTTCAGTTTGATTACGCTTATACTTCTGTATTAAAACGTGCAATTCATACTTTATGGCATGTTCTTGACGAAGTTGATCAAGCTTGGTTACCTGTTGAAAAATGTTGGAAACTAAATGAACGTCACTATGGTGCGCTGCAAGGTCTAAATAAAGCTGAAACTGCGGCTAAATATGGTGATGAACAAGTAAAATTATGGCGCCGTGGTTTTGCAATTACGCCTCCTGCACTTGAAAAATCAGATGAACGCTTCCCCGGTCATGATTCACGTTACAGCAATTTACCTGAATCAGAATTACCATTAACCGAAAGTCTAGCGCTAACCATTAAACGTGTACTTCCTTATTGGGAATCAACCATTGCACCTCGTGTTGCTAAAGGTGAACGTGTAATTATCGCTGCTCATGGTAACTCTCTTCGTGCTTTAGTTAAGCATTTAGACAACATCAGTGACGATGATATTATCGAACTAAATATCCCAACAGGTGTACCATTAGTGTACGAATTTGATGACAACATGAAAGTTATCAAACATTATTACTTAGGTAATGCTGATGAAATCGCAGCAAAACAAGCCGCGGTTGCTAATCAAGGTAAAGCGAAATAATTAATCTTTAAGCTTTGTAAAAGGTAAGTTATATAACTTACCTTTTTTACTATCTAAACAATCTCTTTTATCCATTTATTTTATTTCTGAGAGTCTTATTTTGTCGAAAATTTACTATATTTATGCCGTAATGAATGCAGGTAAATCAACCGAGTTATTACAAATTGACCACAATTATTTGAGTAATAATATGCAGACTTTGCTGCTTAAATCTTCGGTCGACACTCGTGATTCGGCGGTTGAAATTGTCTCACGTTTAGGATTGCGAAAAAAAGCATTACAACTTGATGATAATAGTGTTGATGAAATCATTGAATTGATTAAGAAAAATAATTATGCTTGTGTGTTAATTGATGAAAGCCAATTTTTATCGCAAAGCACTATCTGGAAATTATCTGATGTGTGTGATGAATATGGTGTACCGATGATGTTTTTTGGTTTAAAGACGGATTATATGGGACATTTATTTGAAGGTTCAAAAACATTATTAGAAATTGCTGATAACTTTAGAGAACTAAAAACAGTTTGCTGGTGTGGAAAAAAAGCAACCATGAATTTACTTGAAGGAAAAGATGGGCAAATTGTTAAGTTTGGCAATTCAATTCATTTAGGAGATAGCGAGTTCCATTCAGTTTGTCGTAAACATTGGAAAGCGGGACAAATTAGACCTAAACAATAATCTTCTTAATATTTCACACTTATTCAATCAAATCATTTTGCTACATTTATCATTTGGTTTTGTAAAAGTGTGAATAACCTCTCATTTTAATGATTTTTCTTTGTCGATTTTTGGTTATTTATGTCATATTGACTGAAACGATTCAGTGTTGTTTTATTAATTATGAGAGGAATTACCATGAAAGTTCAATTAGTTTCATTAGCTGCAATACTTAGTTTGGCGAGTTATAGTGCCAATGCTAAAGAATTCATATTAACAGATGTAGAGAAGGGTATTGCTAAAGGTGACTGGTCAATTTCGAGCCAAGATTTAGGTGTAAAAGAGCATAAATTTACTATTCAAAACACGGTACTTAAAGGTGGTAAACAAGATGGTACGGAACTTTTAACTATTGCTAGTGACAATCTTACAATCAAATTAATTCCTACTCGAGGACTAGGTATTTTATCAGTTGATGGCGATGATATCCGCCTAGGATGGGATTCCCCTGTTGATGAAGTTGTCAATCCTAAATACATTAATTTAGAAAGTCGCGGTGGATTAGGTTGGTTAGATGGTTTTAATGAATTGATGGTACGTTGTGGTTTTGAATGGACGGGTCATGCGGTACAAGCCGATGGCATGATATATACGCTTCACGGTCGAGCACAAAACACACCCGTATCAAGATTGATTGTTAATGTATTGGATAAAGCACCTTATACCATAACAGTGAGAGGGTTAATTAAAGAAAATACTTTTAAGAAAAGTAATCTAGAAACTTGGGTATCGCTTAGCTACGTACCAGGTAGTAAGGATTTCATTGTTCATGATGTTGTGACCAATAAGAGCGATTATACGCGTGATTACCAAATTATTTATCACAGCAACTATGGTACGCCGATTCTAGAAGAGGGTGCTCGATTTGTGGCACCAGTTAAAGAAATTTCACCATTTAATGATTATGCCAAAAAAGGCTTAAAAACATGGCAAACGTATTTAGGTCCAACTAAAGATTTTGATGAAATGGTCTTTAATGTTTATCCTTATGCCGATGAACAAGGACAAACTCAAGTAATGGTTACTAACCAAGCAGGCGATAAAGGGGCAGGTATTTCATTTAATACAAACCAATTACCTGTTTTTTCCCTATGGAAAAATACCGATACGCTTAAACAAGGCTATGTAACAGGTTTAGAACCTGGAACCAGTTTTGCCTACCCAGTTACGGTTGAGCGAGAACAAAAACGTGTACGACAATTAGAACCAGGACAAAGTACCGAATTTACTTTAGTATATAGTTTATTATCGGATAAAAAATCCGTTGAACAATATGAGGCTCAAATCAAGTCTATACAGGGCAATCAAGAAACCAAAGTTATTGAACGACCAATGGCAAAAGAATAAATCTTGTAATGCAACTAACAGGGAAGTTAGTTGTTATATTCTTGTTGATTATTTCGTAAATCTATTATGGTTGTGTCAAATAGCTCATCATCTTTTACTGACAGATCTTGCTATTTTTTAATAAAAAACGGTATTTAATATTTTTGGATAACATAAATTATCTTATCAATTCTCAAATCTAGTTAGCTACGTTGATACTCACTTGATAGCAACGTTTTATATCGGTATGATTACTGACATTCAATTATACGAAATCAATTTTTTAGATTAATATCCTTTAAATGCAGCTTGTATTATTATAAAAGTTGTCTGATTTAATATTGTTTGGAATGGAAGAGATTATTATGGCAAATCCAACTGGATCTTATGATTTGCGTGATGCAATTAATCAATTATCACAAATCCCCGATCAACTGGTTACAACTGACACTCTTGTTGACCCTATGGCAGAGTTAGCGGGTGTTTATCGGTTTGTTGGGGCAGGGGGAACGGTTAAAAGACCTACTCGAATTGGTCCTGCAATGATTTTCAATAAAGTAAAAGGATTTGATGATTTTAAAGTCTTAATTGGATTACTTGCTTCGCGTAAACGAGTTGCACATTTATTTGGTTGTGAGCCAGACAAACTCGCTTTTTTACTAAAAGATGCAGTAAATAATCCCATAGCTCCGATAACAATTCCTCGTGAACAAGCAGTTTGTCAAGAAATCGTGCATAAAGCGTCTGATCCTGATTTTGATATTCGTAAACTAGTACCCGCACCCACTAATACCGAAGAAGATGCCGGCCCATACATTACCCTTGGCATGCTCTATGCGAGCGATCCAGAAACAGGTGAAAGCGATGTGACTATTCATCGAATGTGCTATCAAGGTAAAGACGAAATTTCAATTTACTTTGTCCCCGGACGGCATATAGATGTATTTCGTGAAAAAGCCGAAAAGGCAGGAAAACCGTTACCTGTCTCAATTAGTATTGGTGTCGACCCCGTGATTGAAGTGTCAGCTTGTTTTGAACCTCCTACCACACCAATTGGTTTTGATGAACTTTCTATTGCTGGTGGCATACGTGGGCGTGCAGTTGAATTAGTCGATTGTTTAACAGTTAATGCAAAAGCGATTGCTAATGCCGAAGTCGTGATTGAAGGTGAAATATTACCGAATGTACGAGTCGCTGAAGATCAAAACTCTCACACAGGTAAAGCAATGCCTGAATTCCCGGGTTATACAGGTCCAGCGAATCAATCATTACCAGTTATCAAAGTGAAAGCAGTTACTTATCGAAAAAATCCAATTTATCAAACTTGCATCGGACCAAGTGAAGAACATGTTAATATGGCGGGTATTCCTACCGAAGCCAGTATTTTACAAATGGTCGAAGCTGCCATGCCAGGTAAACTATTAAATGTTTACGCACATCGTTCTGGTGGAGGAAAATATTTAGCCATCTTACAATTTAAAAAATCTGTTCCTTCTGATGAAGGTAAACACAAGCAAGCAGCAATTTTAGCTTTTGCGGCATTTTCCGAATTAAAACATGTAATACTTGTTGATGAAGATGTTGATATTTATGATACTGATGATGTACTGTGGGCGATGAATACTCGTTTTCAAGGTGATATTGATATCTCAACAATATCAGGCGTTAGATGCCATCCGCTCGATCCATCTCAACGTCCAGAATATAGCCCGTTTATTAGGCAATTTGGTAGTTCGGCAAAAGTAATTTTTGATTGCACGGTGCCTTTTGCGTTAAAAGCAGAATTTGAACGAGCCCGTTTTAAAGAAGTTGATATAAAACGCTTTTTGCCAGATTTTGAATAAAATAGGAATGAATATGACTGTAAAGCGACTAGTAATTGGGATTAGTGGTGCAACAGGTTTTGCTTATGGTATTAAAGCCTTAGAGCTTTTAAAACCATTGAATATTGAAACACATTTAGTAATTTCAAAAGCGGCACAACTAACACGCTCTTACGAAATCCCTAATATGAGTTTAGCTCAGATTGAATCATTGGCAGATAAAGTTTATTCCGTCAATAATGTTGGCGCAGCGATTGCCAGTGGATCGTTTAAGACTATGGGCATGCTGGTCGCACCTTGCTCAATGCGCTCTTTAGCTGCCATTGCCCAGAGTTTATCGGATAATTTATTAACTCGTGCTGCAGATGTCGTACTAAAAGAGCGTCGCCGATTGGTATTAATGATAAGAGAATCCCCCCTACATTTAAGCCATATAAAAAATATGGAAATGGTCACTCTTATGGGAGGTGTAATTTTTCCACCAGTACCTGCGCTTTATCAGCATATTGACAGTATCGATGATATGATTACCCACAGTGTTGCACGAGCGCTTGATCTGTTTGATATCGATATACCGTCACTACCTCGCTGGGGCGAAGATATGCATTTAAATGTTAAGCCAGAATAATGTATGTCAATCGATCCTAAAATTCTTAAGTTTATCAGAAAAAATCATGTATTATCGCTAAGTGTCATTACATCAGATAACTTGCCGTGGGCGTGTAATGTGTTTTATGTGTTAGATGAAGAGCAGCTAAATCTCTATTTTTTAACTGAGTTAAAAACGGAGCATGCCAAGGCAATGCTAATTCAACCGCAAGTAGCGGGGACGATTGCCGTTACACCTAAAACCGTTGCTCAGATTCAAGGCATACAATTTCAGGCTCAAGCAAAACAGTTGCAAGGTGAGCAAGCTAAAGATGCTTATGGTCAATACTATCGTGCTTTTCCTTTTGCCAGAATAATGAAAGCACCCATCTGGTCGTTACAGCTACAACAGATAAAAATGACGAACAATCTTTTAGGCTTTGCCCATAAAACACATTGGCAACGAAAGTAAAAGCTGATTAATTACTAATGAAATCTTAATTGCTCAATATTAAATTTGAATAAACTTTTTCTTGGTATGTTTTATATAAATTTTGCAGACTATTTTGTTTCACTTCTGAAATGATGTAATAAAAACACCTAATCAATCATTGTTTTTGCTAACTTTACGTTATAAATAAAAACTATATCGATATATAAATATATTATTTAACAGAAAAAATAGAGTTTTGTATTATACTTACCAACCTTATTATTCTATTATCTAAAAAAACAATGCATAAACTAGCCAATCGACTCGATCATTTTTCTGATTCAGTTATTCGTAGGATGACGCGAATTGCTAATAAATATCAGGCTATCAATTTATCACAAGGTTTTCCTGATTTTGATCCTCCAAAACAGCTTATTGATGCCCTTAAACAAGCGGCTGATAATGGGCCTCACCAATATGAGATCACTTGGGGATCGCAAGAATTTAGGCAACTGTTAGCCAAAAAACAGCAAAAATTAATGAATATCGACATAAACCCAGATGAAAACGTATTAGTTACTTGTGGCAGTACTGAGGCAATGATGTGTGCGGTGATGACGGTATGTAACCCAAAAGATAAAGTTATCATCTTTTCGCCTTTTTATGAAAACTATGGTGCGGATGCAATACTGTCGGATGCAACGCCCATCTATGTACCACTTATTCCACCGACTTTCGAGTTTGATAAAAAGCAGCTCCGCGAAGCGTTCGAGCAAGGTGCTAAAGCATTAATTTTATGTAATCCGAGTAATCCTTGTGGTAAGGTATTTACTCAAGATGAGCTTGAATATATCAGTCAATTAGCAATTGAATTCGATGCTTATGTTATCACTGACGAAGTGTATGAACACATGGTCTATCCACCGCATAAGCATCTCTATTTAGCGAGTTTTCCTGACATGCAACAGCGCACGATTAGTTGCAGTTCATTATCTAAAACTTATTCTATTACAGGTTGGCGTCTAGGCTATATCATTGCGGACAAACGCATCATTGATGGCTGCAAAATGATTCATGATTTTCTTACCGTTGGTGCTGCTGCGCCATTACAAAAAGCTGCTTGTGCAGGTCTATCATTAAGTGAGGAATATTATCAGCAACTCACCGAGACTTATATGGCTAAACGTCGCTTATTTTTACAAGGTTTAGATCAGATAGGCTTATCTTATTATGAACCGCAAGGTGCTTATTATGTATTGGTTGATATTTCTGGATTGAATCCATTTACCACCGATTTTGAATTTTGTGAATGGTTAATAAAAGAAGTTGGAGTAGCGGCTGTTCCTGGATCGGCTTTTTTTAAACATCCAGAATATCGCTATATTCGTTTTCATTTTGCAAAACAAGAACAAACCTTGATTGCAGCTTTAGATAGATTATCAAAACTTAAGGAAAAATTAACATGTTTAAAAAACTAATCACGGCAACAATAGCCATATTTTCAGCCATGTTGTTATTAACAGGTTGTGGCGAAGCTAAAAAGGAAAATCAACTCACCGTGGGCGTAGCAGCAGGTCCATATGGTGATATGTTTAAACAAGCGATTGCACCAGGATTAGAAAAAAAAGGTTACAAAATTGAAATCCGAGAATTCAGTGATTATGTACAACCTAATCTGGCTTTAGCCAATAAAGATATTGATATTAATTTATTCCAACATTTGAGCTATCTTGAAAATTTCAAACAAGCACGTAATTTAGATCTCTTAGCTGTTGGCTTTGTACCAACGGCAGGGGCGGGTATTTTTTCGAACAAGATCACCGATTTTTCGCAATTAAAAAAAGGTGATCAAGTCACCATTTCAAATGACGTCACTAACGAAGCGAGAGCGCTAAGAATCTTACAAGCAGCAGGTTTAATTAAGCTCGATCCCGCGGTTGATAAAAATAATCTAACACCAAAAAACATTATCGAAAATCCATATGAATTAGAAATTGTACCCATCGAAGCGCCACAAACACCTAGATCACTGGATAATGTTGTTTTATCCGTTGTAAATGGAAATTATGCGATCGGTGCAGGTTTGGATCTATCTAAAGCACTTTACACAGAAGTCCTTGATAAAGATCACAAAAACGTCATCGCGATTCGTACTGAATCAAAAGATACTTTAGGTAAAGACATTATAGATGTCCTGAAATCAGACGAATATTTACAAGTGATCGAAGACAAAAACGGTATTTTCTATACTTTCCAAAAACCTGATTATCAATTATTTTAACTATGCAAAATACACCACTGAAAAATACACCATTGATTCAAGTAAAAAATGTATCTGTGCGTTTTGAGGCCAAAGATCAGATCATTGATGCAGTAAAAAATGTTTCGTTTGAGGTTAATCATGGCGAGATATTTGGTATTATTGGCTCCAGTGGTGCAGGTAAAAGTACCTTAGTTCGCACTCTTAATCGACTTGCTGATCCTAGCTCTGGACAGATTATTGTTGGTGGCACAGATATTCAGACGTTAAAAGGTCGACAATTAATGGCCTTTCGTTTTCAAGTCGGCATGATCTTCCAAAATTTTAATCTAGCTTCATCAAAAACGGTTTATGAAAACATTGCCTTTGTACTAAAAGCTGCAGGTAAAAAAGGGGAGGCTGTCAAAAATAGAGTAGAGGAGTTACTTGCATTAGTGGGATTAAGCGACAAAGCCAAAGCTTATCCTGCTGAACTCAGTGGTGGACAAAAACAACGAGTCGGCATTGCCCGTGCATTAGCTAATGAAGCTAAAATATTACTGTGTGATGAAGCTACTAGTGCACTTGATCCGACCACAACCAGTGCCATTTTGGAACTACTTAAACAGCTTAACCAAAAATTTTCCTTAACCATCGTACTGATTACCCATGAAATTGATGTCGTAAAAAAAATCTGCGATCGAGTTGCTGTGATGTCTCAAGGTGAAATCGTTGAAATGGATAACACTTTCAATTTGTTCGCCAATCCCAAACAGCAATTCACCCAAAATTTTCTTAACATTGATGAAAATACTCATTTGCCTGAACCTATTAGACAAAATGTTAAAGGTAAATTGGTTCGACTTCGCTATATCAACGAAAACACCACTCAACCTATTTTGTATCAATCTGCTTATGAAACGGGTGTGGCTTTTAATATATTGCATGGTTTTATCGAATATTTTGACCAACAAGCGCTAGGCAATTTAGTTATAGAGTTAATTGGTGAACCCAATAATATCCAACAGCTTATTGCAAAACTGGAACATCAAAGTGTGATCATTGAGGAAATAAAATAATGGTAAAACTGACAATCGCTGAAATAATGGAAATGCTATGGAAAGCCGCAGAAGAAACGTTCATTATGGTGAGTTGGTCATTACTAGCTGGGCTTATTTTTGGTACCCTAATTGGATTGCTTCTATTTTTATTATCCAATCCATTTTTTCTAAAAAACAGGGTGATAGGGAATGTGGCTAATTTTATTATCAATGCAACGCGCTCCATTCCTTTTTTAATTTTGATGGTAGCCGTTCTACCGCTTGGAACGTATATTGTCGGTACTACAGTTGGTCCTAAAGCGGTAATTGTCCCGTTGGCAATAGCTGCAATAGCATTTTATGCTAGATTGGCGGAAAACGCCTTTAGCCAAATTGACAAAGGTGTTATTGAAGCAGCCATTGCCAGTGGTGCCTCACACACTCGTATCATTTTTGGCATATTGTTTCCTGAAGCGTTAGCACAGCTAATCCGCCATGCTACAGTCACGACCATATCACTCATAGGTTTTAGTTCAATGGCGGGGGTCGTTGGTGGCGGAGGAATCGGCGATTTAGCGATTCGGTTTGGTTATCAGCGTTATGTCACCGAAGTTCTTATTATCTGTATTATCATTTTAATTATTGTTGTCATGTTAATACAGTATCTAGGTGATAAATTAGCTAACCATTTTGATAGAAGTCACAAATAATCGGTAAAACAACATGAAAAAATTAACGGATATAATTGTTGATTCAGATCGAATCATTACTAAAGATCATATACCTCAATCTCACTTAACTGATGGACTTAAATCACATTATGGGCAAGCGGAAATTTTGGTTTATCCTAAAACTACGGATGAAGTTGCACAACTTGTTAAATATGCCAATCAAAATAATCTAAAAATTACAACACGTGGAGCGGGCACCAATCTAGTTGGCTCAACCATTCCTAATGGTGGTATGATTATCGACTTATCGTTAATGAATACTATTATTGAACTAGATAAATCAACATTTACGGTAACGGTACAATCAGGCATCTTATTACAAGATTTGCAGCAGTTTGTTGAAAAGCAGAATCTTTTTTATCCACCTGATCCCGGTGCAAAAAATGCGACCGTTGGCGGTAATATTAGTACTAACGCGGGCGGTATGCGTGCGGTTAAATATGGTGTTACGCGAGATTATGTGCAAGCGCTTGAAGTCGTTATGGCAGATGGCACAGTATTAAATATTGGTAGTAAAAATATCAAAGATAATACGGGGCTGTCATTAAAACATCTTTTTATCGGCAGCGAAGGAACATTAGGTATTATTACCCAATGTACATTAAAATTGATTGCTAAACCAAGTGTCTTTGAAACATTAATTATTGGATTTAACACTATTGAACAAGCCGTTGCCAATATCACGACAATATTACAGACATTAACACCCACTGCACTGGAATTTGTTGAACGTCAAGTGGCGCAGTGGGGAGAACGCTATTCAGGTTTCCAATTTCCATTGCCAGATTCTAAGGCCTATTTAATCATTATGCTTGATGGCGCCAACAAGCAACACATTGTTCAGCAACGCCAACAGTTATTAGCGAATTTAGGCGATTGCAACTATTTTATTGCCGAAACGATCGAACAAGCCAATCAAATTTGGACCGTTCGCGGATCATTGGTTCGTGCTGTTGAGGCAGTTACAGAACAAGATCCGATTGATATTGTCGTTCCGATTAATCGTATTGCCGATTTTATTCATTACACGAAACAGTTACAATCCCAATCAGGTGTTCGTATGCTCGCTTTTGGTCACGCAGGAGACGGCAATATTCACTTATGCATATTGCGTGACGGACGAGACGAAAAGCAATGGTCAGAAGCACTCGAGCAAATCCATAATGCCTTATATCAAAAATGTCATGAGTTAGGTGGACTACCTTCGGCTGAACATGGTATTGGCACTGCAAAAGTAAAATATTTTAACAATGCCATTGCCCAAGAAAACCGTCAATTAATGCAGCGAATAAAACAGCAATTTGATCCTAATAACATTTTGAATCATCAGGTCTATATTACCCAACTTTAAAAGTGCTATTAACATCTAAACTATAAACTAACAGATCATAATAATCTGTTAGTTTATTGCTTAATGTCTAGTTGATTAAATTAATGGTCTATTTTACTAAAACTGATTAACAGATCTCTACAAAATAGTGCATAATGCGATTATCTTGTGTTAATTCAGGATGAAATGAACAGACTAAAATATTATTTTGTTTAGCCATTACGCAATGTTCATCAATGAAAGCGAGTTGTTCTACATGCTCACCTGCTTTGGCGATATAGGGAGCACGAATAAAAACAGCAGGGATTTGCTGACCGATTAACTTAACATCTAACTTTGTTTCAAAGCTGTTAATTTGCCGACCAAAACCATTACGCTCAACATGAATATTGATTAAAGCAAGCTGTTCAACTTCATTATGGGTAGTGGTTTTTCCGCATAAAACTAATCCTGCACAAGTCCCTAAAATACCTTTACCTTGTTGAGCAAATTGTTTAATTGGTTCAAACAGTCCATTTTGTCTTATCAAACGGCTAATGGTTGTTGATTCTCCACCAGGAATAATCAGACCATCTAGTTCAGCTAATTGCTCGGGATGTTTTACTGCGATAGCTTGCACGTTATCTAAACTATTTAGCATAGTGATGTGTTCACTAACTGCTCCTTGTAAATTGAGCACACCAACTTTTTTTAACCGCTTGGAAGTTAACGATTGCGTCATTACCAACCTCGTTCTTGCATGCGTTCGGATTCGGTAAGTTTACTGATTTCTATTCCTTTCATTGCTTCACCTAAGCCTTTCGATAATTCCACTAGACGTGGGTAATCATCATAATAGGTTGTAGCTTGCACAATTGCCTTAGCAAATTTTTCAGGATTTTGTGATTTAAAAATACCAGAACCGACAAATACGCCATCCACACCAAGTTGCATCATCAAAGCTGCATCGGCAGGAGTAGCTACGCCACCCGCAGCAAAATTGACGACGGGTAATTTACCGAGTTGCTTAATTTGTTTTACCAGTTCAAAAGGTGCACCAATTTCTTTAGCAAAAGTCATCAACTCATCATCAGATTTACTGACAACCATACGAATTTGTTCATTGACTTTACGCATATGGCGCACCGCTTCAACAATATTACCTGTACCAGGCTCTCCTTTGGTTCGTAACATTGATGCACCTTCACCAATACGACGTAATGCTTCGCCTAAATCACGACAACCACACACAAATGGTACGGTAAAATTACTTTTAAGTAGATGATATTGTTCATCGGCAGGGGTTAATACTTCACTTTCATCGATATAATCAACGCCCATTGATTCTAAGATGCGAGCTTCAACAATATGCCCAATACGTGCTTTTGCCATGACAGGAATTGTCACTGCATTCATTACCTGTTCTACTATTGTTGGATCCGCCATTCGGGCAACGCCTCCAGCTGCTCGAATATCCGATGGCACACGCTCTAAAGCCATGACTGCGACAGCCCCCGCTTGCTCGGCAATTTTTGCTTGTTCGGCATTAACGACATCCATAATAACACCACCTTTTTGCATTTGCGCCATGCCACGTTTAACGGTTTGTGTTCCTGTAACTTGATTCATGTTTGCTCCTAGTAAAGTTTTTTTTAACTGAATTTGTGATTGGTTATCTATTATTCAGAAATATCAGAGTGGAATAAACGGCCAATTGGACTATAATCAAACCATCCAATTTTATTTTGTGTTCGGTTATATTAAGACCGCATTAAGTATATTTTTAGACATTACACAAATTGCCATTACTTCAATCGGTCATTTTAGTTTTACAATGCTGTACGCAATAAAACTAATAGCATCAAAGAGATAAATATTTACCAAAGTAAATTAATAAATTTCTTTATTTAGGACATAATCTTTAAATGGTAAGAAATGTTTTTTTAAAAAGCCGAAAACGAACAACATAAAATACTGATGGCATTAAAAGAATCAGCCATTTAATGCCAATTTTGAAAAATATTAAACGTATCAACTAGATATAAAAAGAGCAAAATATGTGGCATAAACAAAAACTTGCACCTTTTGAAGGTCCAATTTTCAAAAAAGTTATCCAACTGATTGAGTATTATATCGAACATGGGATTTTGATTTCGGGTGAAAGGTTAATTTCAGAGCGAGAATTGGCTAAACAATTGCAAGTAAATCGTTCGACAATCGTACATGCACTAGATTTTTTAACTGAACGCGGTGTATTAATTCGTAAACGAGGTAGTGGTACATATGTAAATAATCAGAAATGGGGGATGCAAGTTTACTCAACGATTAATTGGCGTTTACCTGGGCATTTCTTTTATCAAAACAAACAAACATTGTATCAACAAAAAATTGATAAACTACGGAACAGTAAAACTCAAATATATGATCTTGCTAATGGAGATTTACCCACTGATTTAATTCCCAAATTACAATTACCTAATATATCGTCCCACGAATTAGTGATGCACGAAAAACAGAGTGATCAGCTACAGTTGGGTTTACCCTCACTTAAAGAACAGATTGTGCACTATATGAAAGTATGTTTTGCTATGCAAGTTGACAGTGATGAGATCTTAATTACTTCAGGTACTCAGCAATCATTGTTCTTAATTACCCAAGGTTTACTCAAACCCGGAGATGCGATTGGCATTGAGTCTCCTTCTTACTTTTATTCGTTACCCTTATTTCAAGCGGCGGGATTACGCTTATATGGCATAGAGTGTGATGCTCAAGGCATCATGCTGGAAAGTTTAAAAAAAGTGGTAGAACAACATCAAGTTAAATGGTTGTTTTTAAATCCTGTTTTTCAAAATCCGATGGGATTTGTTATGAGTGATAAACGAAAAAAAAGGATACTTGATTTTTGCCGATCACAATGTATTGGAATCGTCGAGGATGATGCTTATAGTAATTTAGCCTTTAGCGATAACTTAGCAATCTCACCGATTAAAAAGTTTGATAATAATGATCAGGTTATTTATTTAGGTTCATTATCTAAATATATTGGTCGAAATATTCGAATTGGTTGGATGATTGCGCCTCGAGCAGTTATCGAAAACTTAGCTAAAATCCGCCAACATATTGATTCAGGGTTAAGCATTTTACCTCAATTATTAGCAGAACAATATTTAAAGAACCACTATCTGGCACATCAACAACTGCTACGTGAAAAACTAAAATACAGATCAGAGCAATTAATGAATTGGCTAAACACCAAATTTAATGGTGAGATAACTTATCAACCATCATTAGGTGGTTTCCATTTGTATGCAAACTTACCTGTGACAAATACGGCTCAAGAACTAATGTTTTTAAATCACCTATTATCTCAAGGTATTATTGTTGCACAAGGCTCAGATTTTGGGGATAGCTTGGGTAAAGTCAGATTAAGTTATGGACATTTTGTTCAGAATCTGCTTTGATGAACAAACTCAAGTTATTTTATCTATCAGTTATTATGGAAAATTTAAAAGTATCATCATTATCGATTAATAAATTATTACTTGTTGCCGGCACAGGTTGGTTGTTTGATGCAATGGACGTTGGCCTATTATCTTTTATTTTAGCTGCATTAAAGCAAGATTGGGGGCTTTCACCAGCTCAACTGGGATGGATAGGTAGTGTTAACTCTATCGGCATGGCAGTGGGTGCATTTGTATTTGGTATTTATGCTGATCAAAAAGGACGTAAATCGGCCTTTTTATTTACCTTACTCATGTTTAGTATTGCCAGTGGCTTAAGTGCCTTTGCATGGGGACTGGGTAGCTTGCTTGTATTACGTTTTTTCATTGGTATGGGATTAGGTGGCGAATTGCCCGTTGCATCCACATTAGTTAGTGAAAGCGTTGCACCAGAGGTACGTGGTAGGGTGGTGGTATTATTGGAAAGCTTTTGGGCGGTAGGTTGGGTACTTGCGGCATTGATTGCTTATTTTCTTATCCCGCTTCCAGCCGTTGGTTGGCGTGGCGCTATGATAATTTGTGCTGCTCCTGCTTTTTATGCGCTCTATTTACGATTTAGCCTACCGGATTCTCCGACCTATATACAGTTAAATTCCAATGCAAAAAAAGATTCCATCCTTCATAAAGTACAGTCATTGTTATCAACAAAGTTTCGTTGTCAAACATTAATGCTGTGGATTGTTTGGTTTTGCGTAGTGTTTTCCTATTATGGCATGTTTTTATGGTTGCCTAGCGTTATGATGATGAAAGGCTTTGGTATGGTTAAAAGCTTTGAGTATATTTTGTTAATGACTCTTGCACAGTTACCTGGTTATTTCACGGTGGCTTGGCTAATTGAACGTGTCGGGCGCAAATGGGTGTTAGTTACCTATTTACTTGGTACATTAATAAGCGCCTATTTGTTTGGTTTGTCTGAATCCGCTAACCAGTTATTATTCTTTGGTGCATTACTTTCGTTCTTTAATTTAGGTGCATGGGGTGCGATGTATGCTTACACGCCTGAACAATACACCACCAATATTCGGGCAACGGGTGCCGGCATGGCGGCATCAATTGGTCGTATTGGCGGTATCTTAGGTCCATTAATGGTTGGGTTATTAATGGCAAATAATGTATCAATCAGTACCATTTTCGGGCTTTTTAGTTTATCGATCTTAGTTGCAATTATCAGTATTATATTTTTAGGTTATGAAACAAAACAGACTGAACTTAAATAATTACAGGTAATTTGTAACAATATCACCAATCTTAGAAATAAATTGCATTGTGTAGTTTTTACCTTATTGGCTAATAGACTACACAGTGCGTTTTATAACCTGATGAATAACTATAATATCGTTTTTTAACACATACATTCCTTATTATTTCATTGATTTGTCTTAACGATAATGAATACTTTGGGGCAAGATCGTGTAATTGCAGGTAATTCCACATCTGATTATAATCATTTAGATATCTTTAGAAATTTAAAAGGGGACAATTTTGAAACTATCAAAAAAAGCTTTCCATTATTTAGGTATTATTGCAACAGTAGCTTCGTTATGTATGTATATTTCTTATATTCCACAAATTATTGATAATCTTCATGGGTTAAAATCTAATCCAACTCAACCATTAGCGGCTGCAATCAACTGTTTGCTTTGGGTGTTTTATGGATTATTACGAGAAAAGAAAGATTGGCCAATTGCAATCGCTAATTCTCCTGGCGTCATATTTGGTTTTATCGCATTTCTAACCGCATTATAAATTCTAATAATGATAATGTGACAATCAATCTTAATATTTGGTTTTGCTGTTTAATTAGAAAAACTTATCCTAACAATTTCAATAATTAACAAAATAACGGAATTATCGCAGTTATCTGTTTACTTTAAACCTACCTATTTTAAAAGGTATAAAGTTTATCTATTGTAAGTATTAACTATTTAGATTTATTATTTGCTATTTGGAATTTTACTGCGTTTTAAATACCAATAATGTTAAAGCAGTTAAAGCAACAATCACAATATTAATATTGGGCTGTTGCTTTTTTGTTGCAGTTTAGACGATAAAAAAGCTTATTTTGTAAAAGAAAAAAGTAAAAAAACACTTGCTTTTTTTAAGGGAATAAAATTAAAAAATTGGCTGGTTAATTTTTAACCTAGTAAAAATAACAATATAAATCAATTTAGTAAAGAGTTATCAACAGGTTTGTTAAATACTTATCAAATAGTATAGTGAATAATTTTGGCGATATAAAATTAAAAAATTTTTATGAATGAGTGATATTTGTCCATTGTAAAGGCTTTAATATAATATTATAGTAAAAAGTACCAGTGATATATTGATAATGATTTAAATTTTAGAATAGATGGCATTTTTTATCCGATGTAGTTGATGATACTTACCTAAAAAGACCAGCTATTTTAATTTAATAGTTGTGAAGAAGGTAATGATGACACAAAAGGAATGAATATTATGACTGAGATAAATTTTTCAGATGACTTGATAAAAGAATTTATCTACTCCGTATATCGTAAAGAAGTATTGTTAAATTTAAAAGGAGTAGTATTAACAGAAGCTGATCGCAAAAAATTGCATGAAAAAAGAGATTTTGTGAATAGTTTATCTGAAGATGAATTAAACGATATTCGCTCTTGGATTTTGAATCGATTAAAATTATTGGAAAACCAACATCAGTAATCATTATTCCATTTTTTCCTAAATTCGGTTTATCTTCATTCACTATTATGAAGTAATTACGTACAACAGTTGTAGACAGATTCACCAATAGTTTTATAATATTAGTAGTTTTATACTAAAAGGAAAGGAAATGAAAAAGTTAGTCTTGGTTCTTTTATTAAGTTTACCAATGATGGCTGTAGCATCTAATTGTGAAGACATTAGCTCTAATATAGCTGAAAAAATAAAAAATAATGGTGTTGATCCTTCTAAATTTCAATTGAAACTCATTCCAATCGAACAAGCCGATCAACAAACTGAAGGTAAAATTGTCGGATCTTGTGATCGTGGTCAACAAAAGATTGTTTATGTGCGCTTTAAAGATATACCCGTAGCGACTCAAACAACCGAACAAACACCAACACCCCAAAACCAGAACTCAAAAACTCAATCTGATACATTAGCTCAACAAGAAGCAGCTCCACTCGCTACAGAAAATCAAGAACCCCAAATTGAGTCAGAAAACAGATAACCACTTTTAATAAAATAAATAGAGTAGGTTCAATAAGCTAAATCTACAATGCGATCGAATAAGCCTACTCAATTTCAATAATAAAAATAAAAATTAATTTTTTAGTTGATAATAAGTGAACAAAAAGAAAGTAAAACTTAGTAATAAATTATTACTTATGTAAAAGTTTTGTTCATTATTCTGGATATTTATTTAATTGGGGTGCTATAAGCTGAAATTATACCAGCCGAACCTGATTCGTTTAATAGCGAAGAAAAGGGGTTAAAACAGGCTTTTTCTGCAAGTCTGCTTTACTCGTCAGTAGCTGAGTTGTTAAAAAAAGGAGCTGTTATGTCATCGTTTTACTCACTTATTCAATCATGTCAAACTGATTGGGATCACTATATTCAACATGAATTTATTCAGCGATTAGGCCAGGGAACATTAGATATAGGCTGTTTCCAGCACTATTTAAAGCAAGACTATCTATTTTTAATCAATTTTTCACGAGTTTGGGGACTTGCTGTCTATAAAAGTCATGATATTTCAGAAATTAAGCAATCTTTAAATAGTTTAAAAACGATTGTTGAAATAGAACTTGATTTACATATTGAATATTGTAAAAGATGGAGAATAAATGAAAATGAACTCAATACGCTAACGGAAGCCAAAGCAAATAAGGCATACACGCAGTATGTGCTTGATGTTGGATTGCAAGGTGATATTTTAGACTTACATATTGTATTGTCTCCTTGTTTAATCGGTTATGGTATGATTGCCAAATGGTTGAGAAAACAACTTTGGTATGATGCTAAAAATAACCCATATACCAGTTGGATTAAAATGTATGGAAGTAAGGCGTTTCAACAGACAATGCAAAATGAAATTGCATGGATTGATCAACGTTTAATAAATATCGATACGAGCCGATTTGAACATTTAACGACAATATTTAAGCAGGCTACTCAACTTGAAGCTAATTTTTGGCAAATGGGATTAGATAGAAGTTTTTAATAACAAACATACTTTACCATTTAAGGTAAAGTATGTTGACTGCCAACTAAAGCAATTGTGAATAATTTTGTTTGGTTGAATCGTCCCAAACACTAGCTTGAACTTGACCAATATGCTTTTGTTGTAGAAGTAACATAACTAAACGGGATTGACCAATTCCACCACCTATGGTTTGCAATAGTTCTCCATTGACTAAAGCTTGGTGCCAAGCAAATTGCAAACGATCCTCATCGCCAGTGATTTTCAATTGACGTTTTAATGTTTCTGGGTCGACTCGAATACCCATAGATGAAATTTCAAAAGCACTGTTTAAAATTGGATTCCAAACTAAAATATCACCATTTAACCCTTTTGAACCCATTTCATTATCGCTGCTCCAATCATCATAATCTGGAGCACGCACATCATGTTTTTCGTTATTTGCCAACTTACCGCCAATACCAATTAAAAATACAGCGCCAAGTTCTTTAGTTATCGCATTTTCACGCTCTTTAGGGGATAAATTTGGATAACGTTTTAACAGTTGCTCACTGTCCATAAAGGTAATTGATTCAGGTAAAAAACGGGAAAGATGATATTTTTCGGATGCTGCTTTTTCAGTCGCTTTAATGGCTGAATAAATTTTTTCAACCGTCTGTTTTAAATAAGTTAGATTACGATCTTCTGGTCGAATTACTTTTTCCCAATCCCATTGATCAACATAGACAGAATGAATAGGCGATAAGCGATCTTCATCAGGACGCAGTGCTTTCATGTTAGCATATAAGCCTTCACCAACAGCAAAATGGTGATCACTTAAAATTTTACGTTTCCATTTAGCAAGTGAATGTACCACCTCAAATTGGGCATCATTAATTGTTTTCACTTTAACTTGCACTGCGTTTTCTGTTCCAGATAAATTATCTTGAACACCATCACCAACTTTACTCAGTAGAGGGGCTTGAACTTCGATTAATGATAAATTTTCCGCTAATTTATCGGCAAAAAATTGTTTTACAAAGCTAATTCGCTGCTGTTGTTCTTTAAATGATATCTGCATGTTTCGTCTCTAATTATTTATAATTTGTGCAGGTAAATTAAACTAGAAAATAAAAATTTGCAAGACACAATCAGCCAAATGCAATTAGTGACAATAGTAATCAACAACTTATAGTCTGTTTACTAACAAATGATAGGTATTTCTATTTTGTCAAAAAGTTTCAGGTTAACTATACGTTTCAGTATAAAAACCAATAAATAATTTATTTTAAATTTATGTTTATAAAGAAAACATAATATTAGGTCAACATAAGTATTTACTTTTAAAATTGAGTAATAGATATGAAGTAACAGCCTTACATAATGGTTTTTACTAAAAAAATATAGTTGATTACTTTAAGATTGCTGAAATCATGTTAACTAAAAAAGCGTATATGAATCATAGATTATGAAAATTTTGTAACTAAGATATACAAACAAATCACTCTAAAAATAGAGTAATTTTAATAACAACAAAGCATCAAAAACATCTCAATAAAATTATATAAAAAAACAGCAAAAAAGTTGATGGAAATTTTCAACTAATCATTTTAATTAATAAACAATAAGTTATAATACGTTTCCTTGTATACATAGGGATAAACCGGTTAGCTGTACAATGTATAACGTATACACTATCGTGTTCCCTTTATAAACAGGAATAAACCGGCCTTTTAAAGTCTTTTAAGAGTAAGGAGATACACAGAGATAAACCAAAATAGCAACAACAATCGCTTTAAATATAAGTAATAAGTGCAGAAGAATAGTAAGAGTTAGTGAAATTATCAATTTTATTCTTGTTAGGCATTTAAATAACGAGACGTTAGAACAGATAACACAAGAGTTTATAAAAAAGAAAAGGTAAAGTAATGATGAAAAAGATAATATTTTGTTTTGTTTTATTTTTTATGTTAGCCGCATGCGGTGAAAAAACCAATTTTCAAGGAAAATATGAACCACAAGAAACTGGCGAAAGAGTTATAACACTAGAAAAAATAAATGATGTTGAGTATACATTTACTGTAGAACCTGATCATCTTGATAAAGTCCTTAAAATGGGGAGAGAAAAACATATCGTAAACATAAAAAATAGTAATCAAATTTATGATTTACGCGGAAATTATATAGGTGAATTTAATGAAAACAAAGAATTTGTAACCAAAAGAGGAAAAGTTTATAAAAAAGTTGAATAATTTTAAAGTGTTAAAAATATAAATTGTTTATTTAAAGTTTAAATTAGTAGGATTGATTATATATGTCAGCTTTGTGTTTTCCCTGTATATACAGGGATAAACCGCTGGTCGATCTGTTGGTGCTGTTTTTGAGATTATGTTCCCTGTACACACAGGGATAAATCTTTGATGCGTCAATATTACATAGCTTTTTTTGCTATTCAAATAATCGCAATTCTATATTTCATTGTTTACCATTTATTTAATAGCATGAAAAATATAAATTTATTGATGGAATTCCGTAGAATCTAATTTCAATTCCCATCAATTTTAATTAATTAAATAAAAACATAGTGTTATAAATACAGATTTTGGTAAAAAATAGCCTAAAAAATCGGTAGAAATTTGGTGGTCAATATTTTAATTATAAAACAGTATGTTATAATTGGAGTGTTCCCTGTATACACAGGGATAAACCGAAAAATAAAGATTTGGAATCAATAATGTGGGAGTGTTCCCTGTATACACAGGGATAAACCGGGTTGAGTTCAATCGTGGATTCATCCGTTATTGTGTTCCCTGTATACACAGGGATAAACCGTCATCTAAGAAAAATCAACTACTCGCTGAAGCGTGTTCCCTGTATACACAGGGATAAACCGAAAAAAATGTATCATCAATTAATGATTGTTCTGTGTTCCCTGTATACACAGGGATAAACCTGAGAATATTCCCAAAACGCTCACGATTAATGCGTGTTCCCTGTATACACAGGGATAAACCGGTTATTTCACCATTTTTTACTCTATCAATTGGGTGTTCCCTGTATACACAGGGATAAACCGAAATTGCATCGATTAATAACTTTTTTAATGGAAATTACTATCTGTTCTTAGTGATACGTTTTGTTATTTATGCATTTTTTATTTGTCTCCTTATTAAATTTAAAATAACCATAAAAACTAAAGTCAACTCACAACTGTTTTTTAGAACTAGCAAATTGTGTTTTTTCTTAATTTGTTTTAATGAAATAATGTTGTTTATTCGGATGGAGTAAAAAATGTCTGCTATGAGTTTCTTTGACTATGTGATATTGTCACTTGGATGGTCTATCAATAATGGACTATGGAACATTATATCTATGTCTGGCATTTTTGTTTTGCCCTAAATATTTAAAATGATTAGCATCATTATTGATGTTAGAGACAAAGGGGCGCTTAAAGGAGAACATGCAAATATTATTGTTACTCGATTAGAACAATATATTTATATAAGTATTGTCGTAATCTTTTTTGTGTATTATCCATCAATTAGTCTTGATATTAGAGTGCTACATTATGAAAACAATGGTTATTCAGCAGTCATTGACAGTGGAAAAATCACTCAACAAAAATCTAATTGTTCATATTCAGAAATATCACCAGATTCATCATCTTTTAAAAAACATAACATTTAAGTGGTCAGCAAATTTATGTTCCTATTTGGTGGTACTTTGTTTACTCTTTATCTTCTGGATTTACCCAATCAGCAGTTACAACATTGCCATATAACACCGATTTACGAGAGGTTCGTTCAACAATTTCAGATTTAGTATTAACAGATCCAATATTGAAAAGCGAAGCGAATGAATTTTATTCGTTCTGTCTTAACCCATCCTTTAATAAATTACATACTGAGTTATGCAAATTACCAGATGATCTAATTGATGATGTAACCTGGTTAGGTTCATCATATTATTTGAATACGCCTGGATATTATGATTCTTTTAGATCTCAAACTCCTCAAAAAGATTGGCCGTATGATGACAAACGAGATGTTGGATTAACACCGGGGGAGGGTAATACTGGTACCCGTTATGTAATGCCTGGTGGGGTGGATTAAAAAAGAAAATTATCGCTGATATTAATAAGCAAATTAAGAGAGAATCTAATGAAAAATCACGAACAGGAAATTTAAATCCTAACATCAATAAGTTTTCATTCTGGGAATGGATAACAACTAAAAAAGAAGAACGCGATGAAATTGTTTTACGTTCTGTGGTATGTCCACACTTTTTAGTACCAAAAAGATAAGGTCATCGATTTCTTTTGTATTCAATCGGTGACTGATAATTTAATGTTGA
>NZ_JACFPU010000014.1:0-64723 GCF_016101825.1 Gilliamella sp. B14384G12
ATTTTTTTTGGCCCACCCATATACTCAATTTTCTTTGTTTTATCTTCAATAAAAATAACATGAAAGTCACTATCAGGTGTGGCCACCAAATAAAATTCAACTTTATTATCTCCCATATTTCCGCTGTAAACTCGATAGATAGCCTTTGTTACTTGCGGAATAAGAAAAACCATCATCATTATATATTTTATTGTTTTCATTATTTAATTCATCTTAACTTATTAAATTACTTAAACAGTACAAAAGATAACCAATTGTTATTATTCATCTTTTATAATTAACACCTTTAAACAATTTGATTGATTTTTAATATGCCTATTTTAAAATAGGCATTTCTATAATATGGTGTTTAATCCGCATATTCATCTATCAGTAATTCGCTAGCTTTTTGGCAAAAAAGTTTCTCTTTTTTATTGCAGGCGCGTGAAAGTAGAATTTTTTCTCCGTTTTCCGAGTATTTAATTAATTCACATTTTGAATTAGTAAGAGTGTATTTTTTATCATCTGAATATTCATACAAATCTGTAATAGTAGCCCTTGTCATTGCCGTTTTTATAGGACATATTTTCTCTTTTTTTGCGGTTTTTTTATCTGAATCAAAGGTAATAAATCGTCCAGTCAAATTTAGATAAACAAATTTATTTTGTTTTTCATCATAGGAAAAATACGCATCAATTACATTACTATCGTTGATACTCTCTTTCGATTTAGAAATATAGAAATCGTTATCTCTTCCATCAAAATTGGCATCGCGATTTGTATTTATACTAATAAACGAAAGAAAACCAAAATCTTTCAAATCATTGATTGTTTGAAGTAAGCTACCGTCTTTTTTACGATAAACATTTATTCCAACAACTTTTAGAAACTCTCCTTTCTTCTTTGAAACAAGCGTTTTAAAATAATAATCTTTGGTTGATTCTCTTTGTATAATTTCTTCATTTTCAAATTCAATATTATTCTTTAATTTTAAATTGTTATCATCATTATATGTAAATTCATAATCAAATTTTCTAACTAATTTAAAATCACCATATTTTTTAGAATAACCTTCTAAATTTTGATTCAAGATTATTGAGCGATCCTTATTAAAATCAATGTTTTTTATTACTATTGTATCTATAATATCTTCACCAAAATTAGTTTTAGGAACGTTGAAAACTAATCCATCTTCAATTTGAGCATTATGAATATTATCAAGTTGCTTTGGCTCAAAAGAATCATTATTAAGATAAATAATATTTATATCATTGTCATAAAAAGCATCAAAATAAAGCTCCACCTTATTTTTTCCAATTGTACCCTCATAAATAGTGTAATTAGCTAATGCAAAATTAGAAAAAAACACCATCATAATAAATAAAACTTTTTTTAAATTTATCATTTAAACTTTTCCCACTTAAATTTCACTTTATTTATTTTTTTTTCTTTTTTCTAGAACATCTTTTTGAAGTTTTTTATCAATTGATTTTAAATTAACAAAAAAAGCCGGATTTATTTTAAAGCCTAATTTATTGGTTTCATTATCTTTTTTTGTTGATTTGTTATATCGATATTTCATTGCTATTTCAAAATGTAAATGCGGATTAATCGCGCCTTTTGCGTTACCAGTATCACCAGTATAACCTAGTAAATCACCAGCTTTAACTTTTACACCTTCTTTTAATGATTTTAGCCTTTCACTCATATGGCAATATCGTAAATAAAAATAATCGGCATTAATATCAAACTCATCTCCTTCTTCAAACTCATCTTTATATTCAGAGGTATAGCTATTTCTAGATTTTCTTAAATCATCACCACTAACTTTTAAAACCAGTACATCTCCAAATCCTTTAGGATCTTCATGAAGTGATGCAATTTCTCCATCTAAGCAAGCGTAGCAAGGTGTTCCTATATCAGCAAATAAATCTAAACCTGTATGCGCTTTTTTGTTTCCATTTGCATTTGTACGAACTAGCCCAAAAGCGCCATTAGATGGTTTTTCGACTCCTCCCGAATTATATAAAGTCCGTTGCGGATTTTTTAAAGGTTCATGCCAAGGGCTGGCTTTAATTTTAAAATAGTTAATTAACATCATCGGGTGTATAAAACTTGCCTGACCATCAAGATTTAAAGTAGCTGGTAGCGTGATATCTGAAGAATTACTTTCATTGTTCGTTTTGGATTGTTCTGATTTGTTCTGTTGGTTTTGTTTCGCTAAACCTTTTGCAACATCATCCCACCATAACATTTTTTTTATCTTTTCTTTTTCATTATCCCAACGTGCTACTTGTAGTTTTAATTCTGTATAACAAAAGTCTTCAATTTTTTTATTATTATTGATTCCTTGTGCCTGCAATTCTCGACGTTTTAATTCTAATCCTCTTTTTACCGATTCTCGTTCATTTTCTGCTAATGTACTTATATAAGCATCACATTTTGCGGAATCACCCTCTTCTAAATAGCTCAAGACTTTTTTTGCTTTCTCGTTAAATTCACTATCTAAGGCGTCCCACTTTGGTATTTTGCCTTGTGCATCCATTTCACTATACCATTCACTTTCGCTCTTAATCAGTAAACGTGAAAGTGCCGATGATAATTGTGGTTTATCCGTGATTCCGTTGAAACTTTTTGCATCTATCTTGGCATATTTTTTTTGGTCTAAATGATATTGCCTATCTAAAATTGTTAATGTCTCTTTTAACGTCGGTTTATAGGCTTCAAGAGATGCATTATCTCTAGATGAAGACTTTTTCACATCTAAATAAAATTCTTTTGTGGTCGCCTTTTCTTCGATCAGCTTAAAATCGAACCAATCCCAACAACTCACTTTTTTTACGCCATCACTATTTATGGCTAACCAACCACGGATAGGGACATTATCTTTATCAAGAGCATGCTCTATAAAAATCCATAATGTTCCATCTTTATCCACTGCTCGATGACTCAACTTTTTAAAGACCCCATTATTAATATCAAGTAATAATGGAGTATCAATAATCGAACTGTTATTCGCTAATTCGCTTGCCTGTAATGGATATTCACTCCAGGCTTTTTTATCAGTCGCTAAAGAGATATTACCCTCTGCGTTTATGTTTTTTGATATCTCTTCACTATTTTCTATCCATGCCGTTTTTTTCTTAGTTTTGGATTCAGTGATTTCGATTTGTAACCATTTGACATTGATATCTTTACTGATTACTTTAATCTCAGTATGTTGCCCCACGTCTGTGTCTGCATCTTTCGGTGATTTAAGTAGTTTTGCTTGTTTCGAAATACCTAATAAGGTCTTCTCTTCCTCAGGAAGTTTACTGGCTTCTGCTTGAGTTAGTGCAATAAAATTAGGCAGGTCATCACAAGTAAAACATTCAACATGCAAGTTGGTTTCGCATTTAATTTCAGTACTGTTCTGGGAAAGTGATATCTTAGGGGTATGGTCATGCCCAATATGCCCAATCAAATCACCTGCTTTTATTGGAAATGGTGTATCTAATACAACCACTTCATTGTATTTTTTTCCTCGGGAAATTCTTTCAAGGCAATCAAACCAAATTTTTTTCTTTTCATTTGGTAAAGGAATGGTGGGTTTACCATCCCGAATCACTTCAGTTAATTCAACATAACGTTTTGCATTTTTATTTCCCGATATTTTAACTTGCGTTCCTTCTGGTAGCATTGATAAGATTTTTTTATCATTTCGAACTCTTAACCCTTTAGATTTAGCCCAGTTAGTCTTAAACTCTTTTGTTAGTATGCTAAGCTCTTTAGATTGACCTGAAAGAAGTTTTTTGTGCTCATTTAATTCTAAAATCTCAAATTCTTGCGAGGTCATCTCTTTACCAATAAAAATCCAACCTAAAATGTCTGTTTGACTTTCACCTTGAGTATGTTTGATTGATTTTAACTCGGGAATAGAGGAATAACCTTCCGCTAAGCTTGTAACAGCATACCAGTTATGATTTTCGTCATGTAAATTGAGATTTAAATTCACTTTAGTGCCGACTTGTAAAACCGCTAATATACTGTCATTTTTTGAATTATCTGCCTTATCGCGAATACATAAACCTTCGACGTTATCTAATTCTTTATGATCAGGTAGAACACGATAAATATCTTGTTCCCAAAATGAAGGTGTTGGCATTTTAGAATTTTTATCATAAAAGGCGGTATCGGCCAGATGCATATATAGGCTATAAAAATAGAGTTGATGCGGTGGCAGTTTTTCTTTTTCAGCTTCGGCTGGTTTGTTTTCTGATTCAGTATCAGCTTTATCTGCCGTTGAATTAGTAGAAGTTGCAGTATCATTTGTCTTAGAAGCAGAAGATGCGGGAGAATTATCTTCAGCAGGTTTTTCTTTTGTTGAACTATTTTCGGTATCAGGCTCTGTTGATTCTGTTTTTTCTTCAACTCGCTCCATTTCGAGTAGATGACGTACCAAAACAAAACCTGTTGAATAGAAAGCAACTGTATCTCCGTAGCTAATATTTTGATAGTTATCATTAATTCGATAAGCAACTACTTCACCATCGGCAATACAATGAACCTGTCGTTCGTTTTCATCACCTAATTCTTTAAGTACTGTTTCATCAAAGTGAACGCCCACATGTATAAGCTGATTAATACTAATTGGATAAAATCCTTTTGACGCTTTCAATAAGGCACTGTAATAATTATTGACTGTAAGATCCTTTTTACTATTAATAATAACTGGAAATTTCCATTCTTTTACTGCTGATAATGACATTGCTCATTCCTTAACCTACAAAATATTATAATAATTGTTTTTAAACACAATATATGACACTAAAGAGATTTTTAAATCTAGGATTATTATTTTTTGATACCTTAAATGCCATTTTTAGTATTATTTTTTTTGACTAAACATAAATATAATTAAAATAGTCAATAAATTATATCTCTTTTAAATTAATTTGTGATAAAAGTAATCTAAAATGGTTTATAAAAATACCTTATCTCGTATAATTTGCAATCATTTTTTGAAAAAAATTTTTTGATTTAAATTAGATAGATAACTTAGTAATGACAGTAATAAATTAACGCAATACCAGTTAAAAATTGATTTCTGAGTAGTAGCAAAAAAGGTTGAGTAAGATTTACACTTTAGGAATTTTGTATAAATTGATATTCAATCATTATCTTTAAAAATTAGTTTTTTACTGAAACGTATGTATAACCTGAAACTTTTTGACAGAAATAATCAACTATTCTTAATGAAGAAAATGATTTATATAAAAATTAACAATAGAAAAATAGGAAGTAATCGGCTGTTAGACATTAGGTAATACCTGGATAGCTGTTAAGGCTTTAATAATAAAGCCTTAACCTAAATATAAGATAAGTAATAGTCAATTAATACGTTTAAAATATTCGAAAGTCAGCAAAGCAAAATTTTTAGACTAACAATAATAATTATTTAATCTAAAAAATAAACATTACTTTCTTTCCGCCAAAACTCTTTCAACGGTATCAACAATTGCTTGAGTCTGTGAATCAATTTCTATGTTAACTCTATCTCCTACTTTTTTACTATCTAAAGTGGTAATCGCAAGTGTCTCAGGAATTAAATTGATTTTAAAACGATTATCCATTACATCACCCACTGTTAAGCTAGCACCGTCAATACCAATAAAACCTTTATAGAGAACATACTTGGTAAATTTAGGTGGTAATTCTAAAGTCATTTGGCAATTCGTTGCAGTTTTTTGAATATCAACAATTGTGGCCATACAAGATATATGCCCAGACATAATATGGCCACCTATTTCATCGCCGTATTTAGCACTACGCTCAATATTGACCAGATCATTAATATTTTTATCACCTAATGTAGTAAGCGCTAAAGTTTCTTGCATTATGTCAAAGGTAACCCAATCATCTTTAAAATCAGTCACGGTTAAACAACATCCGTCGTTAGCAATGGATGCACCGATTTCGATATGTTGTGTTAATTTTTCTGGTAATTTTACCTTATAAGTACGTAATTTATCTTGATCGATGATATCAATAATTACACCAACCCCCTGCACAATACCTGTATACATACTTTATCCTTGAATTAAACGAATATTAGCCTCTATTGTACTTAATCAGCTCGTAATTATCTATCATTAAGCAAATTTGCTCCTGACATCAACTACAAAAACAGATTTAAACAAGCGTTCTGTTTAAAACAAACAATGTTGTATTCCGTTTAGTTTTATCTTTTTGATAATCATAAAACACCAATGTATAACTATCATTTTGGCAGGAGATCAAATCCTAAATAATTAAGTTTTCTTTAGCTAATATAATAATTTCATTAGTAAGTAAATTAGTAAATTTGCCAGCTTGCTGTTGTAAAAATGCCTCGATCACTTTATTGTTTCGCAAGGTTATCCAGCCGTTTCCTGTTTCTATAGTAAAACGAATCACAAATGTTTCAGTGGCAATTTTTAATGGTTCTCAGACCCAAAATAGAGGAGAACCTACATCAAATAACTTATCTCGTGTCGCTTCACCTTGTGGGGTAAGAGTGATTAGATAAAAAATTCCACCCTCGCCGTGAGTTACTACACATGATGATTCGTAAAAACTCAAATTTAAAACACAATTCGGATAATCATTACAGGCTATATCAATTATTCTTGATTGTAATACGGTACCTTTTTCGTCAATTTGACGATGCAGCCAACAATTTTCTTCACTTTTGGCAATAATATTAATTTGTTTATTGTCATTATTTATAAAGGATTGATTATATTTTGGAAAAGGAATTTTTGTAGTATAACTTTTTTTAAGATCACCATTTTTAAATTCAACCGCAATCAGTTTATCTAATTGTTTGTCTGAAAAAATATCGACATACTTAAATATAGCAAAATCATGGTAAATACCAATATAATCACCAAGTGTCATTTTTTAGGTTTAGGATAGATAATATTATCGCGGTCAAAGCAAGGAACCATAATAATTAAACCATCTTTATCTGGATGATAAACCTCGATAGCAGTGTAAAGCTTACCCTCTGGATTGATGAAAAATTCTGGCAAGATACCATCAGATTCTAGGTAGTATGTAGGATTTTGTAAATCAGGCTCAAGCACAACATAGATCACTTGATAACTATACCGATCACTTTCAGAATAGTAACAATTGCAGGTAATGATTGGTTTATTTTGATAATTGATGGCTTCCTTGATACTAATACCAGCAGGTGATTTTAAAATAGTCATTGGTCCTAACGTCGTTTGCAGATAGTGCGCCTCAAAAGATATATCGGCTTTTTGTAACATAATTATGATTCATCCTGTTATTGTTTTCTTATTCAATTTATTAAGTTATATAATAAAATTAACTTTAATTATTTGATATTATTTTAGTTTTAACGTCAGGTTTTAATTGCGGTTCAAACCTTGTCAATTATTTCATCAACTGTATAAGTTACCTTATTAATCGTAATAAATCATGTAATAAAAAGTAGTAAATAAACAAAATACCCATACTTACAAAATATCTTTGCATAAAAGTGATGCTATAACTTTTTATTTAACGTGTTCTTAATATCTTTAATTTATTTATCTTTTTGAAAGTTAACAATAAAATCAAATATAAGCTATCGCTTTTTTAAACCTAAAAATGATGCCACAATGAAAGATATGCATTTTATTATTATCTCGGTTATAGTTATCATCCTTGCCATTAACCATAAAAAATAAATTTAATAAGAATGCGCCCAATTATTAAGGATTTAACATGTTTAAACTTATTTTAGCTATATCAGTTGGTTCAGTTGCTGGTGGGTTATTGCGGTGGTTTTTGTCACTTAAATTAAATATTATCGCGTTTGCGATTCCATTAGGAACGTTACTATCTAATCTGATTGCTGGTTATATTATTGGCTTTGCAATTGCTTTTTTTAATCATTCAAACTTATCCGCTGAGTGGCGTTTATTGGTTATCACTGGATTTTGTGGTGGATTATCGACTTTTTCAACTTTTTCGGCAGAAATCGTGAACTTTTTACAAGAAGGTCGTATTTTATGGGGATTAACTACTATTGCTATTCATGTTATTGGCTCTGTTTTAATGACTTTTTTAGGAATTTTATCCTATCAATTATTGCGTTCCTGATTCTATTACAGGAAAAAATAATACAAAAAATGATCATTTAAGGAGTTTACAAACGCAAAATACTGTATTAATATTCACTGTATATTAATACAGTATTGGGGATATTATGCTTATTGAACACTCTTCATCACAACTTATGGTGATTAATTTTGAATCTCCTTTTCAGCAGGTTTTACAACAACAACGCTCTTTGCTGAAGTCTCTTAATAAAGCTAAAAAATGGCAACTCTGGTTATCTGCTCGACCAATGTTAAAACGTTCATGGGTAAATATTGCAGGACTTGATAAACAAAAAATTGTGCATTTGAGTAATCTTAAAAATGAAAATTTAGTATCAACTATTGAAAAAGCGTTAAAAAGCAAAACCTGTAGCTATATCGTCGCTTGTATTAATGATCTTAATGAGCATGATAAACTACGTATTAAGCAAGCAGTATCAAACAGTGATACATGTTTATTATTAGTTCATGATGAGCCGAATCAACAGACAGTTCAATATCATTAGTTTTTAATCGATAATATTGTTTTGCATAAAATCTAATTATTCAATTAATTTTAATTTCAGTTTATGAATAGACACTGCCCGGCCTGATAGTGTCTTTTTTTATATCACTGAGTCCAATTATTTATAATAAAAAGAATAGTGATGTAAATTTTTGTCTCTTTAAATTATATACAATTATATGAAATTTTTATGTTTTAACCTCAGTGTTAAACGGTGCATGTTAAGTTTAAGTACATAAAATTTTTAAAAAGTTAAACTGTTTAATTAAAGTATCAGATTTCAATTGTGAATCATGATGACGACAGAATCAAATTAACAATTGATAAATCATTATGTTAAGAATTTTGCGTCAGGTCATCATCTTAATTTAATACATTAAATAATTAGTCTACTAAAAATTTGTCCTTAACTTGAACCAATAAAGCTGGCTATCATCATAACAGGAATAAAGATCAGGAATATTAATAATCCCAAAATATCATAATTAATCTTTTTCTTTTAGAAGGTAAGAATCTATAAACACTACTTATCAATCTAAAAATTAGATTAATCTAAAGATGACAAAATAATTAAAGCTCAGATATATCTTGTTTTGCTTGGTTAATTACAGCTTTAATAATCCATTGAGAAAGAGAAACGATATAAGAATCATCTAAATTCCATACATCTTTTAATACTGTGATTTGAGAACCAAAAATAATCGACAAAGTATAAATTAACTTATTATTTAGTTCTTCATTTAACTGTGATTGTAATGGTTGTAGTAAATTAGAGAGTACTTCTTTGTGATTCCCACGTACAAATTTTTCTGAATTAGATGATGAAGCTGAACGATCAGTCACCCATTGTTGCAAGGATAATCGCATAGCAGCTCTTATTGCTCCTTCATGTTTTATCATTTGAGCAAAAGCAAATGATAAGAAGTCATTCATTTTTTGGCCTACATCCTGTTCATCCGATTGCCAATGTAAAATTGGTTGAAGTGAATGATCAACAACTGCCGATATCAAATCACTTTGCGTTGGAAAATAGCGATAAGCAGTGGCTCTTGAAATTCCAGATTTATCAGCTAACTCGGTAATGGTTAATTCGTGACCTTCATCTAAAATACTCACTGCTGTATGTAATAAATGTTCGAACGTACGTTTTCTAACGCCTGTATATGTTTGTGGTGTTACGATACTTTGCTTATCCATATTATTTTTTATAATTTATTGCTTATTATAATTAAAATTGATATAGTTAATTACATGAGACATTAGTCTCATTTCTGTTATATACTGTATGATTATATGAGTTATTTAGTAAAAGTATGGAGTTCTATTTTTTATCCCTTAAGGAGCTTTAAATGGCATCACCAAACATGATTTACTTAGTCACGACGCTAAAAATTAAGTTGGAAGAAAGAGTAGATTATATAAAAAAGCTACTTAACCCCAAAAGACTTACAGTTAACGTCGTTGATAATTCAACTCAACCTCATCATCAGAATCATTTTTTCGATTTAACTGCTGAACTTATAGCAAATTACCATATAAATGGAAAAGAAGCTATTTTTTGTTCTAATAGAAAAATAGCTATGTTCGCCATGGCGAATTATTAAAGTTGGTTCAAAAAGATATAGAGTGATTTTTGGTTTAGGTAAATATTTTGATAAAGCAATGGAAAAACTAAATTTATAACAAAAAAGGATGAATATATTTTACACAATTATCCAGACTTTAACGGATTTGAGTGTAAGTACAATGCAAGGGAAACCAATAAAATTACGTAAAAAACAACAGAACAAGTTAATCTATTTGACACCAACAATAAGTAAGACATAACGGTGTAACTTTTAAGTTATGCCGTTATTTTTATCTACAAATAAATAATTAAACTTCCAAATAGCGTAAACATAATCTCATTAACATCGTTCAATTTTAGTAAGTAACTTTACTAATGATTGTTATCTGTGAGACAATCTTAAGTGTAGTATCCTATTTTGTAAATAAGTAATAGCTTTTGTAATAGATCACAATGATTTTAATTATTATTTTGCTAACTTAATATTAGGAACCCCAAAATGAAAGAATATCAAACTGATGTAGCAGCATTTGTATTACGAATTGCTTTAGGTATGATGTTTTTAGCCCATGGTTTTACTAAATTACTTGTTCTCACTCCAGAAGGTACAGCTGAGTATTTCCATACCCTTGGATTTCCAGGATTTTTTTCTTATATTGTTATCGCTTTTGAAATAGGTGGTGGTGCTTTGTTATTATTAGGTATTTTAACCCGCGCTGTCGCATTAATTGCATTTTTTCAACTTGCGATAATTACCATTGTACATTGGACTAATGGTTGGTCTTTTACTAATCCGGGAGGAGGTTGGGAGTATCCAGCATTTATGTCTTTAGCGGCTTTTAGTCTTGCTTTATTAGGTACTGGTCGGTTTAGTGTTTTATCAGGTAAAAAATATACACAAACCATTTAGTCATAATATGCCTGAGCTTTTAGGAAAGGTAAAAACAGTTAATAATTACCTTTCCTAGACCTCTATATTTTAAATATGATTTCATTAAATATCTTTATTATTGGTGATAAGCCTACATTTCATTAATTAAACAATTAAATTTTCAAATCATTCCGCCATTACTAATAATGGTTTACCATTCATACTTACTTGCTGGTAAGCTTTAATAGCACTTAGCCAATCATTGAATTTAAATAAATAAGGTTCATTTAAATCTATTTGGTTTAACTTTGTCCAGATTTCATTAAACATATTCAACCATTCTATTTGATCCATATTGTTTATATATTGACGGATATGAAACCAATGAACTTTAGGTAATCGCTTTTTAGGTTGAAAAAAAGTACCTGAAAGCAAACCATACGAGACAAATTCACTTGAATCAGACATATGATTCAAAATTGTTTCAGCAAGCTCGCCACCAACCGCATCAAAAACAATATCAGCATGTGCAGCAAAATATTCTATAGCTTCAGTATCGTTTTGATTTATTTTTTTAACACCATATTTATTATAAAATTGAACATGATTATCTGAGCGACAAATGACAGTTACAAATAATGCTTGCAAATTTACTGCCCATTTGCATAACAATTTTGCACAATCAGCTCCCCCCGCAGTAACTAAAATATGCTTTCCTTGTGGAGAATAATGTTTAAGCATTAACCAAGCTGCGACAGGATTAATATAAGCTCGAGCAGCGATAGTATCATCAATTGAATCTGGAACTTCAATAGCATATTTTGCAGGTGAATCTACGAAATGCTGCCAAGTTCCTTCTCCTCTTAAAGGTAATACACGTTTTCCAATCAGATGACGATAAGTTAAAGGTGCCTCAATTACCTCACCTACTCCCTCATAACCAGCAATTTGTGGCAGAATGATACGATGCTGATAAGCACCTGTAATTGGAATAAGGTCTGAGGCATTAATTGGCGCATATAACATTTGTACTCTAATATAATCTTCTTTTAATAAGTCTTTATTTGAAAGTTCAAGCTTCAATACATCTTCAGGGATACCAAACTGTCTATAACATAATGCTGAGTTCAAGTATTGTTCCTATTTATTATATTAATCGAATTAAAATAACATGATTATAATTTATTTAACGGTAAATTATTCTATAAACTTTCAACAATTAGATGGCTTTTTTGTACCATCTAAATGCCTATCAATGAAATGCTAATTATAAATATAAAAACCTCTTTCACTGTTATTATGTTATGTTGTTTGAATAAATGCTTCACAGCTCATTATCTTAGAAAATCGCATTAATGCAGACATAAAACTATTGTGAACGTCTTGTGAGGAAATGATGTTGCCATTGAAGTCAAGATCACGAGTAGTACAAGCATCATGAATTAAAATCGGTTGATAATTAAGCTCAAATGCACAGCGAGTAGTTGAATCTACGCACATGTGGCTCATCATGCCACAGATCACTAACTGTGTTATTCCTAATCGCTCTAACTTCTCTTGCAATTGTGTTTGGTAAAAGCTATTTGGATAGGCTTTTTGAATGATCATTTCATTCGGTTTGATAGGAAGTAATTTTGCATGTAATTGACTACCAAAACTATTATTCACAAAAAAAACAGCATTAGGATCTGGGTTAATATGTTGTATATAAATAATAGGCAGTAGTTTTTGCCGAAAATAATTTTGCAGTTTTAAAGTATTTTGTAATGCTTGTTCAGTATTATTTAACGGATATTTTCCGTCAGGAAAATAATCATTTTGCACATCAATAATCATTAATGCTTGAGTCATTTTGCTCTCCTTTATAAGGTTTCGTGTTATTATTTTCTAATAATCAATTTTTAAAGAACATAGCGAATTGAAATGATAAATATCAGTTAGCTTTCAAATTGAAACAATGGATAAAAAAGATAGAGCGATTTTAAGTGAATTAAGAAATAATAGCCGTCAATCTTGGCGCGAAATTGGCGATAAGGTTTTCTTATCTAGCCAAGCCGTTGGTCAACGCGTTCAAGATTTGCTAAATAATCATATTATAGAAAAATTCACCATTAAAGAACAAAAACAAAACTTACAGTTCATTACTATTTATATGAACACGAATCAATTTACTTCTTTTGAAAACTTAGTAAAGTCTTTTAATGAAGTAATAGAATTTTATAAGATTACAGGCGACGGATGTTATATGATTATCAGCCATTTCGACAGCGACGCATTGAATCTCTTTTTAACTAAAATTACCGATTTTGGTCGTTATAAAGTCAGTCATCGATTAAAACAAATTTTATAATTAAGTTAGTTTAACTTGACTCATTAGCAATTAATATCCGTAACTTTTGAAAAGCAAAAAGTCTGATATTTGCAAAATTTCTTTATCAATCATAAAAAATGAGTTGATAGTTATTCATTTCTATTATATTTTATATATCAATTTTGATAATTAATTAAATTATTGGTTTTTATTTTTATGAATTGTTTTTGCGTTTTTGTTACTAAACATCATCATCACCATCATACCTGATTAGTCTTCGGGCGATTGGTGCTGGAAGACAGTTGGTCTTCTGGTGATATCGCGAAAGCAAATAGAAAACCCTCGGAAGATCAAACTTTCGAGGGTTTTTTGTTTGTGGTTAAAAAATTTTTTAGGATAATTTGGAGAATAATATGTTGGATAATTCGCGTTTACGTATAGCAATGCAGAAATCAGGTCGCTTGAGTGATGAGTCAAAAAAGCTACTTGCACAATGTGGCATTAAAATTAATCTTCAAGAACAACGTTTAATTGCCTTCGCTGAAAATATGCCGATTGATATTTTACGCGTTCGTGATGACGATATCCCAGGATTAGTCATTGATGGCGTAGTCGATTTGGGAATTGTTGGCGAAAATGTTTTAGAAGAAGAAGTGTTAGATCGACAAGCTGAGGGTTTCAATCCTCAATATAAAACATTGCGCCGATTGGATTTTGGCGGTTGTCGATTATCCATTGCAGCGCCTCGTGATTTTGATTATACCGGCCCTGAATGTTTAAAAGATTTACGTATTGCTACCACCTATCCTCACCTACTCCGTCGTTATCTTTCTCAGTACAATGTAGCTTTTAAAACCTGTTTGCTTAATGGTTCAGTCGAAGTAGCGCCACGAGCAGGTCTTGCTGACGTTATTTGTGATTTAGTTTCAAGTGGTGCAACACTTGAAGCGAATGGACTTAAAGAGATTGAGGTTATTTACAGATCTAAAGCTTGTTTAATTCAACGCCAAGCCGAGATGTCAGCTGACAAACAAGCATTGATTGATAAGTTGATGACGCGAATTCAAGGTGTTATCCAAGCTCGTGAATCCAAATATATTATGTTACATGCACCAACTGCAGTGTTAGATCAGGTTGTAGCTTTATTACCCGGTGCTGAAAATCCAACCATACTACCACTTACTGGTGAACAAAATCGCGTGGCGTTACATATGGTGAGTTCCGAATCGCTATTTTGGGAAACCATGGAGAAACTTAAGGCCTTAGGCGCTAGTTCAATTCTTGTCTTACCAATTGAAAAAATGATGGAGTAATACTATGAAACTCTCTTATTGGCAACAATGTTCGGATGCACAGCGTGCAGCACTTTTAACTCGCCCTGCTATTACTGCTTCGGATTCAATTAGCCAAGCGGTAACAGATATTTTAAGTCAGGTGAAACAAAATGGTGATCAAGCTTTAATCGCATTAAGTAATAAGTTTGATAAAGTACAAATCCAACAAATAAAATTAACGCAAGATGCCATCAAAGCAGCAACGGCAAGGGTTAAACCTGAATTAAAACAGGCAATGCAATTAGCCGTCAGTAATATTGAAAAATTTCACCAAGCCCAAGTTAAATCAGCGATTACGGTTGAAACAATGCCGGGGGTGAAATGTCAGCTTGTCACTCGTCCGATTGATTCAGTAGGTCTCTATATTCCAGGTGGTTCTGCACCTTTATTATCAACGGTTTTAATGCTTGCAACCCCAGCAAAAATTGCCGGTTGTCGTAAAGTCATTTTATGTTCTCCTCCACCTATTGCTGATGAAATCTTGTATGCAGCTGAACTGTGCGGTGTGACCGAAATATACCAACTAGGCGGCGCACAAGCCATTGCTGCAATGGCATTTGGTAGTGAATCGGTACCTAAGGTCGATAAAATTTTTGGTCCGGGTAATGCTTTTGTTACTGAAGCTAAACGCCAAGTTAGCCAACGCCTTGACGGCGCAGCTATTGATATGCCAGCAGGTCCTTCTGAAGTGTTAGTTATCGCCGACAGTTCAGCTAATCCCGCTTTTATTGCTGCCGATTTATTATCACAAGCGGAGCATGGTCCCGATTCACAAGTAGTTTTAGTTACTCCAGATGAGGATATTGCGAAAGCGGTTTCAATTGAAGTTGATAAACAGTTAACCCAATTATCTCGACAAGGTATTGCCGAAAAAGCTTTACAAGAAAGTCGTCTGATTGTGACTAAAGATTTAGCTCAATGCATTACTATCAGTAATCGTTATGGTCCTGAACATTTAATTATTCAAACACAAAATGCCGATGATCTTGTAGAACAAATCACCAGTGCCGGTTCAATATTTTTAGGGGACTGGTCACCCGAATCGGCAGGTGACTATGCTTCAGGAACTAATCACGTTTTACCAACTTATGGTTATACCGCGACTTATTCAAGTCTTGGATTGGCAGATTTTCAAAAACGTATGACCGTCCAAAAATTATCACCAGAGGGCTTACAAGCCATTGGTAATGCGGTTGAATTAATGGCACAAGCAGAACAACTTACTGCCCATAAACAAGCCGTAACGCTTCGTCTAGCTGCATTAAACGCTAAAAAATAGGTGAACAATATGGATATTAATCAATTAGTCAGAAAGAACGTACAGAAATTAACTCCTTACCAATCTGCTCGTCGTATTGGTGGAAATGGCGATGTATGGTTAAATGCCAATGAATACCCTGTTGCCCCACAATTTGAGTTAACCGAACAGACATTAAACCGTTATCCAGAACCGCAACCGGAACAAGTTATCAATAGTTATGCTCATTATGCAGGTGTCAAACCAGAACAATTAATTGTTAGTCGTGGCGCTGATGAAGCGATTGAGCTGTTAATGCGAGCATTTTGTGAGCCACAGCAAGATAGCATTTTATATTGTCCCCCTACCTATGGTATGTATCAGGTTAGTGCTGAAACATTAGGTATCGATATAAAAACCGTACCAACGAAATCGGATTGGCAATTGGATTTAACAGCTATTGAGCAACATCTTGATAATGTTAAATTAATTTATGTTTGCTCGCCAAACAATCCAACTGGCAATTTAATTAATCCTGATGATATTAAAACACTGTTGGATATCGCTAAAAACCGTGCCCTTGTGGTAATAGATGAAGCTTATATTGAATTTTCACCTGAATCTTCGGTAGTTAGTTGGTTAGCCAATTATCCGCATTTAGTTATTTTAAGAACTTTATCGAAAGCTTTTGCTTTAGCTGGTTTACGATGTGGATTTACTATCGCCAATAAACCAGTGATTGATGCATTACAAAAAGTAATTGCTCCTTATCCGTTGGCAACCCCGGTTGCTGATATTGCGACGCAAGCACTAAGTAAAACGGGTATTGAAAAAATGCGACAACAAGTGCAACAGATCAACAGACAAAAAGAGAGATTTGCAAGCGATTTGTCTGCTTTACCCATTGTCGAAAAAGTTTATCCTAGCTCATCTAACTATTTATGCGTTAAATTTCAAGCGGGTAAAGATGTGTTTAAAACATTATGGAATAAAGGCATTATTTTGCGCGATCAAAGCAAATCAATCGGGCAAGATAGTATAATTCGCATTAGCATTGGCACAGCAGCCGAATGTGATGCAGTGATTTTGGCACTCAAAGCGATAATATAGGAGCAATGATGTTACAGAAATACTTATTTATTGACCGAGATGGAACATTAATTACTGAACCGCCAATTGATTTTCAGGTCGATAGCTTTGAGAAGTTGGCGTTTGAACCTAATGTCATCCCTGCTCTACTTAAGTTGCAATCTGCTGGTTTTAAACTGGTGATGGTAACAAATCAAGATGGTCTCGGTACTAGCAGTTATCCACAATCTGATTTTGATGGTCCTCACAACTTGATGATGCAAATCTTTCAATCACAGGGTGTTAACTTCGAAGAGGTGCTAATTTGCCCTCATTTTCCAGAAGATAATTGTCAATGTCGTAAACCAAAAATTCAATTAGTTCTACCTTATCTTAGCAATGGTAACTTAGATAAAGAAAACAGTTATGTTATTGGTGACAGGGTTACTGATGTTCAACTCGCCGAAAATATGCAAATCAAAGGATTACGTTATCATCCAGAAACTTTAAATTGGGCTGAAATAGCACAACGGTTAACCACAGCAGACCGCTACGCAAAAGTTGAACGTAATACTAAAGAGACAAAGATCTTAGTTGAAGTTTGGCTTGATCGTCAAGGTGGTAGTCAAATCAGTACCGGTATTGGTTTTTTTGATCATATGTTGGATCAAATTGCAACCCATGGTGGCATTAAACTTAATATTAAGGTTGACGGAGATTTGCATGTTGATGATCATCACACCATTGAAGATACTGGATTAGCATTAGGCGAAGCGTTAAAAATCGCTTTAGGAGATAAACGAGGAATTACTCGTTATGCATCAGTCATTCCTATGGATGAGTGTTTAGCAAAATGTGCAATGGATATTTCGGGTCGGCCTTATTTAATATTTAATGCTCAATTTACTCATCAAAAAGTAGGCGATATGAGCACGCAAATGGTTGAACATTTCTTCTATTCTCTCAGCTATGCAATGGCAATTACCTTGCATATTGAGACACAAGGCGATAATGATCACCATAAAATTGAAAGTTTATTTAAAGCCTTTGCTCGAACGTTGAAGCAAGCAATTAAAATAGACGGTAACTGCTTACCGAGCTCAAAAGGAGTACTGTAGATGAATGTTGTCATTCTAGATACGGGTTGTGCAAACCTTTCTTCGGTAAAATATGCCATAGAAAGATTGGGTTATAAACCGATAATTAGTCTTGAGCCCGAAGTCGTACTTGAGTGTGATAAGCTGTTTCTACCCGGTGTAGGATCAGCTTCAGCGGCAATGAAAAAGTTAAAAGAACGTAATCTAATTGAACTTATTAAAGCGTGTACTCAACCTGTTTTAGGCATTTGTCTCGGTATGCAGCTACTAGCCGAATACAGTAGTGAAGGGCATGTACATACATTAGGAATCATTGATGAAAAAGTCGATAAAATTCCAGATATTGGTTTACCTTTACCTCATATGGGTTGGAATCAAGTTTACCCAAAAGCAGGTCATCATCTATTCAGAGATATTGCAGATGGTGCTTATTTTTATTTTGTTCATGGATACGCGATGCCACTATGCTCAGCAACTATTGCAGAAACCAATTACGGCGAAAGCTTTACCGCTGCCGTGCAAAAAGACAATTTTTACGGTGTACAGTTTCATCCCGAACGTTCTGGGTCAGCCGGTGCACAATTGCTAAAAAACTTTTTGGAGATGTAACTATGGCAGTTTATCCAATTATTATTCCAGCCCTTGATTTAATTGATGGTAGTGTCGTTCGATTACATCAGGGCGATTATGACCAAAAACGTGACTATGGAAGTGACCCTCTATTACACTTACAAGAGTATCAACGACAAGGCGCAAAACTTCTACATCTTGTGGATTTAACCGGTGCAAAAGATCCTAAAGCTCGGCAAATTACTTTAATTCAAACGTTAATTAAAGGTGTCCAAGTACCTGTACAAATTGGTGGTGGTATCCGCACCCAAGACGATGTAGAAGCGCTCCTTGCAGCTGGCGCAGCGCGAGTTGTGATAGGTTCAACAGCAATAAAACAGCCAGAATTAGTTAAGCAGTGGTTTAGCAAATATGGTCCTGAAGCGTTAGTTTTAGCTCTGGATGTCCGCATCGCTGCTGATGGTAATAAATATGTCGCAATTCATGGTTGGCAAGAAGATTCTAACCAAACACTTGAACAAGTCATTGATGATTATTTACCTCATGGCTTAAAACATGTGCTTTGTACAGATATTTCTAAAGATGGAACGCTGAGCGGCTCAAATGTGAGATTATATCGTGAAATTAGCCAAAAATACCCGCAGATCGCCTTTCAGGCATCGGGTGGAATCGGTCAACTCGATGATATTAAAGCTCTCAAGGATAGTGGCGTGGCGGGAGTGATCGTGGGACGAGCACTACTTGAAGGCAATTTTACGGTTGAGGAGGCAATTTCATGTTGGCAAAAAGGATAATTCCTTGTTTGGATGTACGCAATGGACAAGTAGTGAAAGGCGTGCAATTTCGTAATCACGAAATTATTGGCGATATTGTACCTTTGGCTAAACGTTACGCCCAAGAAGGAGCTGATGAGCTGGTTTTTTATGATATCACTGCATCTTCCGATGGTCGTGTCGTTGATAAAAGTTGGGTTGCAAAAGTTGCCGAGGTGATTGATATTCCCTTTTGTGTAGCTGGTGGTATTAAAACAGTTGAAGACGCAGGACAGATTTTAACTTTTGGTGCCGATAAAATTTCAATTAACTCACCCGCATTAGCTAATCCTAATTTGATTACTCAATTGGCTGATCGTTATGGTGTGCAGTGTGTTGTAGTTGGAATTGATACTTGGTATGACCAACAATCAAATAACTATCATGTCTATCAATTTACCGGAGATGAAAAGCGTACAGTGGCAACCAAGTGGAATACCCTTGATTGGGTAAAAGAAGTACAAAAACGGGGTGCGGGTGAGATTGTTTTAAATATGATGAATCAAGACGGTGTGCGTAATGGTTACGATTTAGCTCAATTAAAAGCCGTGCGTGAGGTTTGCCATGTACCATTAATTGCATCAGGTGGCGCTGGTACAATGGAACACTTTTTACAAGCCTTTAATGAACCAGATGTCGACGGTGCATTGGCCGCGTCAGTATTTCATAAACAAATCATTAACATTGGTGAACTTAAACAATATTTAGTGCAACATGGAGTAAATATTCGATTATGCTAACAGAAAATTCCAACACAAAATTCGATTCATTGCAATTCAATACAAAGCAACTTGATTGGCAAAAAGTCGATAATTTGATGCCTGTCATTATTCAACATTATGTCTCAGGCGATGTATTAATGCTGGGTTATATGAATCAAGAAGCCCTATCTCAAACTCAAGCCAGTGGTAAAGTTACATTTTATTCACGCACTAAACAACGTCTATGGACCAAAGGCGAAAGTTCTGGCAATTTTCTAAATGTAGTAAGTATTACTTCAGATTGTGACAATGATACTTTATTAGTTTTAGTTGATCCAATTGGACCAACCTGTCACACAGGTACCAACAGTTGTTTCGCTTCTGCGAAAACTCAATGGGGTTTCTTATTTGAGTTAGAGCAGTTAATTGCTGGCCGCAAAAATGCCGATCCAAAATCTTCTTACACCGCTAAACTCTATCATGATGGAACTAAACGTATTGCTCAGAAAGTGGGTGAGGAAGGCGTTGAAACGGCTTTAGCAGCAACGGTACGTGATACTGAAGAGCTGAAAAATGAATCGGCTGATTTAATTTACCATCTACTCGTTTTACTGCATGACCAAAATCTGTCATTGCAAGATGTCATTGGTATTTTGAAAGCCAGACATAAATAGTGCTAATAAAAAAGTGCGATAATTTCGCACTTTATTCAGCTTTATTATTCAAAAATAAAATTTCAAGCTAGCGAACTGGCAATTTTACCCCATTGAACATGGCTAACACTTCAGTATTATTATCACATAACATCAGTTTGTCGATAGTTTGACGATTTAAATGTGGTGAAAATTGACTGATAAAATCATACATATAACTACGTAAAAATAAAGAACGCGCAAAAGTAATATAAGTAGTACTGTAAGGAAAAATATGCCCAGCATTAAGCACAACAAAATCATCATCAGCAATTGCATCACTTACTGCCATTTTAGCAACAATTCCGACGCCAACACCTAATTTAACATAAGTTTTAATTAACTCTGCATCGGTTGTGCTAAACACAATATTTGGCGATTGCCCAGCGCGAATAAAAGCTTGATTGAGGTCAGAACCATCATTAGAAAAGTCATAACTGACTAAGGGATATTGGGATAACTCTGCAATAGAAATTAAACTACTTTTAGCCAACGGATGATCTTTTTTAACTATCACGGCTTGGTTCCAGTGATAACATGGCAATGCAATCATTTCATCATTAAGTTGTGAAAGGTCAGTAACAATGGCAAAGTCCGCTTGCCCTGCTTGTGCCTGTATAATACATTGCGGTGATGAGCCCTGTTCCATATGCAAAATAATATTTGGGTATTGCTTCATAAATTGTTGGATGACTATTGGCAAACTATAACGTGCTTGAGTATAAGTTGTCGTAATCGTTAATGAGCCTTGATTTGGCTGACTAAACTCTTTAGCTATAATTTTTATATCATTTGATTTGTTGAGGATTTCACGAGCGAGGGAAATAACTTTTTCCCCGACAGGAGTAACTTCAGAAAGATGTTTACCGACTCTTGTAAAAATTTGAATGCCAAGTTCGTCTTCTAACAATTTTATTTGTTTACTGATACCAGGTTGCGAAGTATAAAGTTTTTCGGAGGTTAACGACACATTAAGGTCATTGTTGACCACTTCAACAATGTAACGTAATTGTTGCAATTTCATGACAAGGCTCCTTTAACTATATACTCTTCTCGCTTTTAGCTTTACTCAAAAGCGAGAAAACGTAAGGTAATTCCTTTCACACTCTAGCACAAACAAAAACAAATTTTATACTAAAACGTATACATAACCTGAAACTTTTTGACAAAGTTTCAGGTGTTCTTACCTACTTTTTACTATTTACCCATTTGCCGTCTATGTATTGCATTACCCAGCCAGTCGATTTTCCATTAACTTCGGAAGTGACATACTGTTGTTTGCTTTTACGACTAAAACGTACAATGGATGGATTTCCATCTGGATCTTTATTTGGTGCTTGAGTTAAATAAATAAATTTCTCTGGCAAACGATCTTTAAAGCGTTGTAGCTCTTCAATCAATGGTGCACGTGTTTCTCTTGATTTTGGAAAGTTATGCGCAGCCAAGAAGATACCTGAAGCACCATCACGTAAAACAAAATGAGCATCAGATTTACTACACGGTAATTCTGGTAAATCAACAGGATCTTCTTTTGGTGGTGCAACATCACCATTTTTTAAGATTTTACGTGTATTTTTACAATCTTGATTAGTACATCCCATATATAAACCAAAACGCCCTGATTTTAAGTGCATTTCTGATCCACATTTTTCACATTCAATAATTGGGCCTTCGTAGCTTTTAACCTTAAAGTTACCTTTTTCAACGATAGAACCATCACAAATTGGATTGTTACCGCAAATATGTAATTTGCGTTCGTTATCGAGTAAATAACTGTCCATTGCGGTATGACATTTTGGACAACGTTTAAGCGCTCTTAAAGCATCCGTCTCTGCTGTTTCGGCCTCTTCCAAAATATTTAATGTTTCGTGTTCTGGAATGAGATTAATGGTTTGCTTACAGCGTTCTTTAGGTGGTAATGCATAACCCGAACAAGCTAAAAACACCCCTGTTCCAGCAGTTTTAATGCCCATTTCACGTCCACAATTTGGACATTTAATTTCAGGTGTTAATACCAGTGGATTAAGTTGCATACCGCCTTTATCTGGTGCTTGTTCCGCCACTTCAAGATGAGCACTAAAATCGCTAAAGAATTGGTCAAGAACTTCTCGCCACTCTTGTTTTTTATGGGCGATTTCATCTAAAGCATGTTCCATACGTGCAGTAAAATCGTAACTCATTAAATCATTGAAGTTTTCGTTTAATCTATCTGTTACAATTTCACCAATTTTTTCAGCATAAAAGCGGCGATTATCCAAACGCACATAACCGCGATCTTGAATAGTTGAAATGATAGTTGCATAGGTTGATGGACGACCAATTTCTCGTTTTTCAAGCTCTTTAACCAATGACGCTTCGTTATACCGTGCAGGTGGTTTGGTAAAGTGTTGATTTGGATTTAAGCTGATTAACGATAATTCGTCGTTAACAGCAACTTTAGGTAATATTTTATCCTCATTGTTTTTCGAGAGTTGAGGTTGCACTTTAGTCCAACCATCAAAACGCAACGTACGTCCTTTAGCTTTTAAGGTAAAATCGCCTGATTTTACAGTGAGCGTTGTGGAGTTGTATTCAGCCGACGTCATTTGGCAGGCAACAAATTGTCGCCAAATTAATTGATATAATTTACATGCATCCGCTTCAACATCACTAATATTATCGGCAATAACGTTCACATCAGACGGACGAATGGCTTCGTGCGCCTCTTGGGAATTCTTTTTACTGCTGTAAACATTTGCTGATTTAGGTAAATACTTGTCACCAAAATTCTGACCAATGTAATCACGCACCATTGTTAATGCATCTTGACTTAAATTGGTTGAGTCAGTACGCATATAAGTAATGTAACCTGCTTCATACAGACGCTGGGCAAGCATCATGGTTTTTTTAACCCCAAAGCCTAAACGCGTGCTAGCAGCTTGTTGCAAAGTTGAAGTAATAAACGGTGCAGTTGGATTACTTTTCGTTGGTTTTTCTTCAATATTGATAACTTGATATTGATTTTTGTTTAACTCAGCTAAGGCAATATCAATAGCGACTTTATCTTTTGGCTCAAAGGCTTCATCTTTATACTGCACAACTTGCATCGTTAACAGATCACTATTGGCTGTATGCAAATCAGCAAACAGATCCCAGTACTCTTCTGGAATAAAGGCATGAATTTCACGTTCACGCTCAACCACTAATCGAACAGCAACGGATTGTACACGCCCCGCTGATAATCCTCTCGCCACTTTTTTCCAAAGTAAAGGTGATAGCATAAAGCCCACAACCCGATCCATAAATCGACGGGCTTGCTGAGCATTGACGCGATCCATATCTAACATAGCGGGTTCATTGAATGCGTTTTTAATCGCGGTCTTGGTGATTTCGTTAAATACTACACGACGATATTTACTGTCTTCACCCCCTATTACATCTTTTAGATGCCACGCAATTGCTTCCCCTTCTCTATCCAAGTCGGTTGCGAGATAGATCATGTCAGCATCTTTAGCAAGTTTTTTTAGTTCAGCAACAACCCGTTCTTTACCAGGTAAAATTTCATAATGTGCTTTCCAGCCATTATAAGGATCGACACTCATTCGGTCGACTAAAACCTGTTTCTCTGAACGTTTAACTTTTTTCTCAGCTTTGTCTTTTGTGGTTTTTTCAGCACGTTGACTACTACCACTTACTGGAAGGTCACGAATATGTCCCACACTTGATTTAACCACGAAATCTTTGCCAAGATATTTATTAATCGTTTTTGCTTTGGCTGGTGATTCCACAATAACAAGGGATTTTCCCATAATTAAGCCTATTTATCCTGTAGTTGAGTTAGTTATTATCAAGCTTCGCATCAAGAAGTGACTGTAAATCATCCTTAATAGTCGATACTTTTGTTGCATATTGCTCTTTTTGCTCAGCGTCTTCAATAAGTTGTGTAATGGTTTGCGACAAAGTACAGCCTCGACGTTTTGCTAAATTAGCAAGCCGTTGCCAAACTAAAAATTCCAAATCTATGGATTTTTTTCGTGTATTTTGTTGTTCAGCATTAAAGTGACGTTTTCGTCTAGCCCGAATAGTTTGCTTCATTCGATTATCTAAATCGGGATTCAAATGCTCATTGATCCAATTCACAACTCCTTTTGGATTATGTTCTAATAGTAATAATTCATTTACGGCATGTTGTGCAGCACTTTTTTCGATGTAACGAGTAATTAACTCACCCTCTAAATGCCTTTTTACAAGATAGTGCCATTTCCAACCACATTCAAGGTTTTCTAATTGTTGATATTTCATCGGCTCACCTTGTGACGCTGTAACTAAATGGCTTAGTTTTAGCATAATCTGCTCACACAATAAAGAAAATTATTGCATTTGACAAATTTTTTATAAATCTGTTATCGTTCAGCTTTAATTTCGATCTTTATTTTGAGGAATCACTTATAATGGCTAAAGCTGATGTTATTTATGTTAATGGCTATATTTACACCGCTGACAAACAAGACACTGTTTGTGAAGCTATTGCCATTAAAAATGGCTATATTATTGCAACCGGTAGTACACAAGAAATAAATAACCAGAACTATGTTGATAACCAAACAACCATTTATGATCTAAAAGGCAAAACCATGATGCCTGGGATTATCGATTCACATTTACATACTTTTTGGGGAGGAATGCAACTATCCTCATGTAATTTAAATTATCAAAGTTTAACCATTGATGATACTTTAGCAATTATTCAACAATACTTAGATAAAGATTCTACAAATCACAACAACCATTGGCTGCAAGTTCGCGGGTGGTTAAGACAAGAAGTTCTTCCAGTAGGTACAGATATTACTCGTTTTGATCTTGATCGTCTTAACACTTCTCGCCCAGTAATTCTTTTTTCAAATGATTGCCATACCTTAGTTGCCAATAGCATTGCATTAGAAAAATTTGGCTTAGATAGGAATACACCAGAACCTACCGATGGCAAAATCGGCCGTACAGTTGATGGCGAATTAAATGGCATCTTAGAAGATGCCCCTGCCATGCGTGCCTTTGATAGTATATCTAAATTAACGGATGAGCAAGCGGTTAATGTTGCTAAATTATCACAAACCGAATTAAACAAACAAGGCGTTACTGCGGTTATGGATGCCCGAATCACTCATACGCAAGCCGATGCTTTTTTACAATTACAAAAACAAGACCAATTGACCATTCGTTTATTTGGTGCTCATGAGCTTCCACCTGATGATGTTTCATCTATTGAAGATATCCCTAGTGTAATCAATAAAGTAAAACAATTTGCTGCTCGTTATGATGATAAAAACTGGCAACCAAAACCAGGTATCAAGGTGTCACATGTTAAGTTATTCGTTGATGGGGTAATGCAACAACCTTTGATGACCGCTCGTTTACTTAAACCTTATAATTTAACCGATGAAAAAGATCGTTACGGCGATCTCTATTATTCCATCGAAATGTTAGATGCTTTGATTTTAGAATCGTCCAAAGCGGGGTTCCACCCTCATATGCATACTGTTGGGGAAGGCGCAATTGAAGTCGTGCTTAATGCAATTGAGAAGATGCGAAAAGTATTACCCGATGCCGATATTCGTCCAAGTACAGCGCACAATGAGTTAAGCGCTGCACATCAATTTGCTAGATACAAAGAGTTAAATGCTGGTGTGGTCTTTTCATTCCAATGGGCAGGATGCAGCTCAGCCATGGTTGAACAATATCAAACTCTTTTTGGTGAAGATCGCTATCATGGTTTAGAAGCTCATGGACAGTATATCGATGCAGGCGTTCATTGTGCTTTTGGTAGTGATTGGCCGATTGATCCATTAAATGAATGGTATGATTTTCAAATTGCTATGACCAGACAAATCGATGCCGATCTTCCGCGATTAAATAGCGACCGTAATTTAACCGCTAAAGAGGTATTACGTTGTGCCACCATTGGTGCGGCTTATATATTGAAACAAGATGAATATATTGGTTCGATTGAAACAGGTAAATTTGCAGATCTTATCATTTTAGATCGCAATCCGTTTACCATTGCCGCGACGGATATGCAAAATGTAAAAGTTTTGACAACGATTGTCGGTGGTAAAGTAGTCTATCAACAAGATAAATCATTATAAATGGATTGATAAACTGTTACACCGCCATAATTGACGGTGTAACTTATTTTATGATTCACTCTCAATGACTTGCTCCGTTTCTACTGGAGCTTTCTTAGTGAAGTGCAAGATCGCAGCGATAATCAATGCGCCAATAAACATATCAATAACATACCACATTGCGCCTTTTGTTACCCCACCTAAAGCAACAAGTCCTCCAAAAGCAACTAATGAGTCTATACCACTGATCATCCCCAACATCCCTGCAATAGCAGTACCCACAACTATAGCAATGATTACCCGTTTTGGATCTTTGGCTGCAAATGGAATGGCACCTTCAGTAATACCGGCTAATGATAAGAAAAATGCCGTAATACCAAACTCTTTTTCTTCTTTACTGTATTTGGATCGAGAAACAATTAATGAAGAAATAGCCAGTCCTAAAGGTGGGATCGCACAGCACATACGGAAAACCCCATTAGGCCCATAAACACCCTCCGCCATTGCGGCTAAAGTAAACGCTGTTGCAGCTTTACTGCATGGCCCCCCCATATCTAAAGCAGCCAATATCCCAATACCAATCCCTAAAAATGCCGCATTGACTTGTGACATCCCTTTTAAGGTTGTAACCATGGCTTTTACAAACCAATCCAGTGGGTAAGATAAGCCATAAATATAGATTGGCGCCATTACCAATAGTGTTACCGTTGGAATAATCATAACAGGCATTACTGACGCAATAACGGGATGCACTTTGATCGTTTTAAACCATTTAACAAAATAACCAATTAAAATCCCAAAAATCATGGCTCCGATAAATCCAGTACTAACATTATTGACACCAATTGGATTATTAACGACATACCCCATAATGAATGCTGGAGCAAGAGCCGCGTTACCACCAATTGAATAGGCCATATATGCAGCTAAAACCGGTACCATCATTGCAAATCCATAGAATGCAACTTGTTGAAGGTCAGCAAAGAATTGATTGCTTGGTAAAATGGTATTGTTAGTAACATCACCCGTCATTAACACAATTGAAAAGAGAATCCCTGATGCAATAATGACTGGTAAAAATTTGCTAATTCCCGTATTTAAAGCTCTAAAAATTTCTGTACCAATATTATCTTTGACAATTTTTGTCGACATTTGCTCTGCATTATTGAAAATGTTGGCAGTATTTTTAACGGCTTCACCCGTACTGACTTTGATAATATTTTTAAAAGGCTCAAGTCGCTCGGCATTTTCGATTGATATATCCGTTGCCAATATAATGACATCAGCACTTTTAAGATCATGTTCAGTTAAAACATTTTCAACACCTGCTGCACCTTGTGTTTCAACCTTGCAATCCCAACCGCGTTTTTTAGCTTCATTTGTTATTTTTTGTCTTGCAATATAGGTATGCGCCATACCTGCGGTACAGGCGCAAATGGCTACAATTTTCTTATTATTCATAAATACCTCTCACCCTATGAGCAATGGTTTGAATATCACCATTTAACAATTCAGCAATAAAATCATCATCAGCAAGGCTAGCTGCTAATTTAGCGATAATGGCTAAATGTTCTTTATTGGCATGTTCTTGAGCACCAATCATTACAATTAATTTAACTTTATTATTATTGTTCCAAACAATACCATCACTATATTTGCCAACTGCAATAAATGGGGTACTTACGCCACCACTTTTAGCATGAGGTAATGCAATATCGGGTAACACATCCGTTTCCATTTCTTGTTCATGTGCCATAACATCCTCAACAAATTTTTCAACATCAGTTAAATAATTTTGACTTTTTTGAGCCATTAATTGAATGATTGATGATTTTTGTTTTATTACATCATTAGTTAATTCAACAGGTACAACGGGAATTGAGGTCATAAATATATCCTTCTATTGATAAGTATTTACAGATTAAATTATCTGCAATTTATAATAAATATAACGTGTTTTCCTTATACTGACATCTCCTGAAACAAAGAAATAATTAGATATAGATCACAAAATCTGTATCTCTTAAATTGACTTTATCAAAGTGTGATTTTTGTTGATATGACGAAAAATAATTCCCTATAAAATAGCAAGCTCAAAAATTACACACTTGTATGTTAATAAGCTAAAAATTAGCTTGCATAATTATAATAATGTGGGAGAATTCCCTGCCGCTTTCAGCGGGTAAAAAAGGCAAAACTATACTTAGTAGTTTTTTATTGTTTTTTGGGACAGAGGAGCAAAATTAGTCATGTCCGCAATAAAAATGAAACGAGTTTTAACCACACCTGCATTAATTGCATTTGGTTTAGCTTATATGGTTCCTTTAGGGATCTTTACCACTTATGGGGAAGTTACCGTTGCCAGTAATGGACACTTACCTATAGCCTATGTTATCACTCTAGCAATGATCTTTTTTACAGCATTAAGTTATTGTCGTATGGCAAATAAACTACCTATTGCTGGTTCTGCCTATTCGTATGTACAACATACATTTGGTGGAAGAATTGGTTTTTTAGTGGGATGGGCGCAAATTCTTGATTATCTATTTTTACCAATATTAAATTATTTGGTTTTGGGCATCTATCTTAATGAAGCTTTCCCAAGCATACCTGCTTATGTATTTGTGCTTGGTTCATTATGTAGTGTCAGCTTGTTAAATTACTTAGGGATTAAATTAATTAATTCAGTGAACTTTACTTTGATTATTATTCAAATGTTTTTTATTGGATTATTTATTTTCTTAACTTTAACCAATGTAAGTTTAACACCAGAAGCAATGATAAAACCTTTGGCTGTTAATGCAGGTGATTTTAGCGGATTAATGTCTGGCGCAGCAATATTATGTCTTGCCTTTTTGGGTTTTGATGCTATCGCGACACTGGCGGAAGAATCAAATGATGCACAAAAATCATTACCAAGAGCCATTATATGGACGGTTCTTATTGCGGGAAGTATATTTTTAGTTGTTTCGTATAGTGCTCATTTAGCCTATCCTAACTGGACAGATTTTGCTTCTAATAAAGATATCGCTAGCTTGGATGTAATGCGTAAAGTAGATTCTATAAGTAATTTAAAAGAGATACTTGGTAAGTATGGAAATGATTTTATGTATAACTTTTTCCAATCTGCTTACCTAACCGGTGTTTTTGCATCAGCAATGACAGCACAAACCAGTGTATCAAGAATATTTTATGCGATGGGTCGCGAGGGTGTATTGCCTAAACAGATTTTCTTTAAAATCCACCCTCGTTTTAGAACACCTTATTTATCAATATTATTTGTGGCTTGTTTTTCATTGTTATCATTGGTATTAGATCTTAGTTTGGTTGTTTCAATGATTAGCTTTGGTGCTTTAGTTGCTTTCACATTTGTTAATTTATGTGTAATTAAAAGTTATCTATGGGATATCAAAACGAAAACAGCAAAAGTGTTATTTAAATATGGTGTATTACCAGCAATTGGTGTATTACTTTCGTTATGGCTATGGACCAGCCTTGATGAGACTGCGATGATTGTTGGCTTAGTTTGGTTAGCGATTGGATTTTGTTATTTAGTCTATTTGACCAAAGGTTTTACTAAGTTATTGCCATCGATTGATCATCATGAATTGAATTCAATCATTAAAGATTAAAGTAATCTTTTAAAATAGGTCTACTTGAAAGTATTTAGTTAATGCCCTTTTAAAACAATTCCGTCGACTTAAGTCGACGGAATAATAATTTTTTGATGTTAATTTAATTAATTTATCAATTAATTACTCACCAAAACCTGTAGCAAATAATTCACGGATTTCATCCATTGCAGCTTGTTCGTCTTCACCATCACAAATGATTTCAACAGTAGAGCCACCTTTAACGCCAGCGCCTAATAAACCCATCATACTTTTCATTTTAATCGCTTTGTCATTGTAAACAAGTTCGATTGTTGATTTATAACGACCTGCTAGTTTTACAAGTGTTGTTACTGGGCGGGCGTGTAATCCAGTCGAATTTTTTACTACCATTTGTTCTTTTAACATATTGTTGTCCTTCTATATATCTTAAGTTAATACATTGCAGTATTTATATCATAAATTGAATTTTTTTGCTCTTTTTTATATGCAAATTTTTTTGCAATTTATATTATCTTTCTGCTTTTCTTAATCAGATTTATAATCATACCCAATAATATCGCACAACATGAAAAAATATAGGTGCCGCAAAACAGATAGAATCTAAACGATCCAGCACACCACCGTGGCCGCTAATAAGCTTACCCCAATCCTTTACACCTCTATCGCGTTTAATTGCCGACATAACCAATCCACCTAAAAATCCAAGCAAGGTGATCATGAGTGAAATTAAGCCAGCTTGAATGAAGCTAAAAGGCGTTACCCACCATAAACATGCACCTATCAAACTAGCCGAAAGAATACCGCCAATAAAGCCTTCAATAGTCTTGGATGGTGATAAATTAGGGCTAATCGAATGTTTACCAAATAGCTTACCAAATACATACTGTAAGACATCTGATAGTTCAACAACAAATACAAGAAAAGCAATCAACAATAAATTGCGGTCTTGATAATGATCGATGGGTAAAATAATCAATGCTGGTATGAAAGATATGCTATAGACGGTAATCATCAATCCCCATTGCACTTCAGCTATTCTTGCTAAGAAATTATGAGCCGATCCAGTAATTGCAGCTAAAATAGCTAAAAATAGAAACCCATAAATAGGAATAAAGATACAAAATAACTCATACCACGACACGGCAACTAAGATATATTGTAATGGTAACACAATGAAATAAGCAAAAAGTAAAGGCCAATAATCATAACGGGTTATGGGCGTTAATGTCAGAAACTCACGCAGAGCTATACCTGATGCAATAAAAAAGAGAATAATTACGGCAAATTTTCCCAAAAAAATAGCGATGGCAAAAATAGCTACCATCACCCACCAAGCATTAATGCGTTTGTTTAAATTATCAATAACACTATTTGGGCTTTTCATACGTCGTTTCAACAACCAGCCAATCGTAGATGCTACAATCAACAATACACCTATACCAACAAACAATAATAGACCATCGCGTTGATAACTAGACATGTTTTCCTCCATATTGTTTGTTATTATATGTGTGATAATTTTTAATTTAATCAGAAAGTTAATTCGAAATACCCAAAATAACTATCACTATTGCTAAAATTAGCTGCATACTAATTAGGAAAATCTGTTTTTTGAATAATTTCAATGTCCCTTTTTGACGATCTTCGATTGAGCGCAATGGTTGTTGTTTAGATTTTTTTAAATTCAATTGCAATAAGGCATTATCTAATTCATCTAAAACATCAGGAAACTGATCGTATTTGGTGGCTAGATAATCAAATAGTTTTTTATCAAAGGCTATACGTAGTGCATAATATTGACTGATTAATCCAACCAAAAAGCTGACTAAACTGTAACTTGTCAATAAAACAGAATTTAAGACCCAACTAGCCATTAACCCAAAAAACAAGGCTATCAATGTCAGTAATCGCGAAAAAACCTCTAATTGATGACTTATAATAAGAAAATGATTAAATGTTACTAAAACTGTTTGATTGATATTTTCAGTTATTTTAGCTTTATTCGAATTTACCACTGCGGCTTCCTTTTTGAATCCTATTAAACCAATTGATTAACACGGCTTGTTGCTTGGAGGAAATAACGACCGAACTACGACCCGTTTTCACTTTGGTTATTGCTTCTTCGACATTAGTCGCTCTTTTGGTCAATAATAACCATGCGATTACGGCTGTTGCACTACGCGAATAACCTAATGCACAACAGACCAAGACAGAACCTTGCTTTTGAAATTGATCGATTTTTTCGGCTACTCGTTGACACTGCTCAATGGACAAAGGTGTCATATCAAGTACTGGAATCAAACTGTAATAACCATTAAATTGTCCAATTGGTAATTCTGCACAGAGATCAACAACTGAATTAATAGGTTTAATTTGCAAAGTGTTTTGCGAAGCAATCCGCCCTAAATAGACATTGTCCATAATAAAATCTGCTGGTTTGTTTTTTAAAGTCCATAAACGGGAATTAAGCCACATAATTGCAAAATAAGGTAAATATAAAATTGCTACCGCGAGCGTAAAATGTCCATTAGCTTGTTTTTGAAAACCTGTTGCTCCAAATACCAAGTAATTGGCTGATACTAATCCAAAAGCCCCCGCGACCCACAATAGCCAAAGTCCAACCCCACCAATATATATAGCTAAACTTAATGATAATAAAAATAGTAGGAAGTAAATGCCGCCCCAAGTATATTGCTTAGGGTATGATTTACTTTTTAAAGGAGCTATTCCATTTTCTGGCCATAACCAAATACAAAAACAACCTGCCCATAATCCTGTTGGAACATCAAAAAAATGATGTTGCCACGTTGTTAAAACAGATAAGGCAATTAATAAACACCAACCATGTAGAAGCAATTGAGTAAATTTTGATTTTAAATAACTCTTATAAAACTGCCACAAGATCACCAGTAAAGTAATGTGTAAGGAAGGAGCCTGATTGAAGGGTTTGTCAAAACCCATTAAAACATCAAACCATAAACCTAAAAAACCATCAAGATAGGGGCGTTCGAAACTAAATTTTAGAGGGAAAATCAAAAAACAAGTAATACAAATAATTTGCGCCGAAAAAAGCCTTAAACATAAAATTTTAAGTGATTGCTTAGAACTGGCCAATAAAATGGCTAAACCATACATGAAATCAATGGACCAATAAGGCACAATTGTCCAAGCCCATAATGGAGTTGAGGATTCCCAACTGAATACCAAACTCCCCACATCGGAACGGTTTGCAGTAAACCAGTTAGTTAAGTTATAAGTGGTAAAAAAGAATATTGATAATCCAGCTAATAAAGCAAATTTATAATAGATTAACGCTCCAAATTTTAGTTTTTGCATATGGACCAACGACTATTTAATTCTTTGCGCCAGTGATACTGTAAAAATACCCCATTGATCGATACACATATCTATTTTTTTGAATCCAGCAGCAGCAACCAATTGATCCATTTCCAATTGAGTGCGTCTGCGCATAACCCACGGTTGCCCATCACGATGCGAGGTCAAAGCACGGGCTATAAACTCTAATTGAGGATGCCAAGGTTGATTTGTATAGATTAAATATCCACCTTCAGGTATAACATCCGCTAAACCAGATAGAGATTCACGTAATAAAGCATTATCATCGAATAATTCATATAACCCTGAAACTACTGCTAATGTTGGTTGAGGTGTTAATTCAGCTAATTGTTGCCGATTAAATGCATCTCCTTTTTCAAAACGAACAAAGTTTGTTAAACCAAGTTCATCAATTAATTTTTGCCCATCACGAATATTAATATCACTATAATCTCGCAATAGTACCGAATCAGGTTTATGAGCTATTTGATTAACGGTTTCAAGAATATAACGACCATGTCCCGCCGCAATATCAACGATGTTAACAGCTTTATTTTGTTGTTGTAGTTGGTTAACCGCTTGTTTTAAGATCGCTTCAAGATGGATTTTGCGTTGACGAATGCCCCGCCAACCAATGGATTGTAAATAAATATAATCCAAAAACTGCCCGAGCTTAGAATTTCCTGTCGGTTCATTACGATAGATATAATCTAAGGTACTCCCTGAATCAAAACCAGTATCGAAACCGAGTTTAATACCATTTGAAACTCTACTTGCATATTTTAAAATGGCTTTAACAAACCGCCAATATAAAGGTTTAATCAAGCCTGTTGGCGGCATTGCTAAAGAGTCTTTCTCTTGCCTTGTATAACCAACAAGATCAGCATTAACGAGTGATGGCACACTAGGTGTGTTAGCAAAACAGCCAATAATAAATCGTCTTGCCCTGTCGATAGCGATTTGGCGATCTTTTTCACCAAAAGTATCATGATAAAATTTTGGTAGAATATGAAATTCTTTTTGCTGGGTACCCAAATTTTCATAGAATCTTTTTTGTGGTTTACGTTTTACCACATAATCTGATCCCGAAACAAGTAATTGGGTCGGAACGGTAATGGCATTAGCATCTTTAACAATTCGGTCAGATACGGTATAAAGATCTAAAAGTAATCTAACTGATATTGGTCTAGTAATTAACGGATCTTGGGTAAATGACTTCGCTCGCTCAGCATCATGAGTTAATAAATTAGATTTAACGTAACTATTAACAAAAAAATTACCTTTTAAGTTGTATAGTAATTTCAATCCAGGTACAGCGAATGGTACATAAAGTTTGACATTAAATGCAGGAGACCCCAACACCAACGCACGAATATTAGGCACATAGTCGTGTACCCATGCAGAAGCAATCACTGCCCCAACACTTTGGGCAATAACGGCAATATCTTGATGTTTTAAATGATATTCTTGCAAAATATGTTCAATAAAGCAGTTAGCATCTTTAATTAACGTTGCAAAATTAGGCGCATCACCTCGTTCACCTTCTGATTGACCATTACCTCTCGCATCCCAAGCAAAGATCTGATAATCGGGTAGATTCAATTCATCAGCAAGATGAGCAACACGACCTGAATGTTCATGACCACGATGAAAAAGCACAATCGCTTTTGAAGAAAGTCCATCACTGCTATCAACTGCTGGCCAATAACGATAAAATAATTGACAGCCATCGTGACTTATAAAAGTTTTTTGTTGTTGATCACGCATATTATTTCCTTTTTTCATTTTTGTGTTTCTTGCAGACCTTTTCGAATCCGATTAATCACAGTGTATATTAGTAAAAAATTAACGATCCATAACAATGGATCAATCCAATCTAACGGTAATTGATAAATTCCAATGCCTAAACTAATTATCCCAAAGACAAAAGCACGATCACTTTTGCCCATAGGGCCATCATAGCGCCTTGACGCGCCAATCATCACACCTAAAACACCCGTATATTCCGTTAAAAAAGAGAGCAAAATAACCAATATAACCAAATAGTTACTAACATTATCGAGTTGTGTAAAAACCAATAATAACGCACTATCGGAAATAACATCTCCAATTTCATTTAAATAAGCTCCTAAATGCGTTTTTTGATTAAATTCACGTGCCAACATACCATCAATGGCATTAAGAGCCATACGAATCAACATCCAAATGGGAATGACACAAAAAATCCATTGATAAGATGAAAGCAAACCGACAATAAAAGATACAAAAATTGATCCCAAGCAAGCTGAAACTGTCACTTGATTAGCCGTTATATTGGCATTGTAGAGCCTATTCACATACGGGCGCAGTAGTGATTGGAATTTGGGTTTTAATTGGTAAATTGATATCACAATCGATCCTAAAAAATTAACCTACAGTTTAGTTAATTTAATAAAGTAAAATAAACTAACCCGATAGTTTTTATTACACAATTCGTTGTAGCTGTGAATACTTTAATGAACTTACCATAAAGTGCAAACGGTTAAGCACATTTACTTCACCTGCGCCATCGTCAAAATCTAAATACAATAAATTGAGTTTAGGATTAAGATCACGCATACGCTTTTCAACACCTTTTGATACCACATGATTGGCAATACAACCAAATGGTTGCAAGCTAATAACATTGTTAATTCCATATTCAGCAAAAGTCATGATGCCAGCTGGTATCAACCATCCCTCACCAAATTGATTGGATAAATTAAGGATCTGCTTAGCTTTTTTAGAAATATCGCGAATATTATGGAACGGTTGATAATATTTGAAAGTCGATAAAATTTTATTAGTTTTATCGATATAACGTTGTGCTATTTTTTCAAAAAAATGCATTAAATAAGAATGATAGGTTTTTGATACTAAATGATTATCCACATTACTGTCATGGTTGACAAAACATTGTGCAAAAAATTCAATCATAGGTGGAATAATTGGCTCGATACCCTGATCTATTAACCATTCAACACTATGCTGATTACCAAAGTTGTTATACTTGACGTAAATTTCTCCAACAATACCGATTTGAGGACAATCTTTATTATTTATAACTTCAATTTGATTAAAATGTTTAACTGCATCGGCTAATAGCGCAAATATTGAGCGTGCCCCTTTCTTTTGATTAATCAGTTGTTGTAATTTTCGAGTATAGAGTTCTTTAAGTTGATTCGCTTGTTGTTTTACTTTTGCCCTTGGCGCTATGGCATAGTACATTTTGGATAGTGAATCAGCAAACAATATAGAAAAAAAGCTAATAGGTAATGTTTTGAGCCAATTAATTTTAAATCCAGGTTGTTCATCTTGACTCATATTACCCGTACTAAGTGAAATAATTGGAATATCATCAAAACCATTACTGATCATCGCTTTTTTAATTAATGATAAATAGCTACTTGCCCTGCACTGCCCACCTGTTTGCGTAATGCCTACTGCGACCTCTTCACGATTGTATTTTCCAGAACGTAATGCCTTAACAATATCACCCACAATAATGGTCGCAGGATAACAAATTTCGTTATTACAATATTTTAGTCCCCACTCAACTGAACTTTTATCTGGTTTAGGCAAAGTTTCGAGTTTATAACCCGATAAAGCAAAAATAGGCGGTAATAAAGGTGAATAAAAATCAGAAATGAACGGCGCTAAAATTGTTCGACGTTTCTTATCTTGTTTACTAAAAATAGCCGTTTTTTTACGCTCCACTTTTATTAATGGTTGCTGTTGATTCATGCGCATCGATTCAATAATAGAGCGTAATCGTAATCTGACCGATCCTGTCGCAGTGATTTCATCAACACGAATTACCGTGCAAGTTTTGCCTTTAGATTCTAATATTGCTTTACATTCATCAGTAACAATTGCATCAGGACCACACCCGAATGAGTTAAGTTGAACAAATTGCACATTATTAGGTTGCTCAGCAACAAAAGAAGCTGCAGCATATAAACGATTTGGATAACTCCACTGTGAACAAATTTGCAATTCTGGAGATAATTGATTAATGGCACCTAATACCGAATCTTCAGTAATTACATCACAACCTAGTGCGTTTAAAATTTCAGGAGTTTTATGGTTAATTAAACTGTCACTATGATAAGGTCGTCCCCCTAAAATAAACACATAACGACCTGTTTGCTTAGCATTGTTCACTATTTCAATCGCTTTATTATAGAGCGATTTTTTATATTCTGACTGAGCGATCAACGCATGGGAAAAGGCATTTTCCGCCACTTTTTTCGTGATTCCTAGGGATGTTAAATAATTAATACAACCTTTTTTCAGTAATTCGATATCAGTAAAGTTGATAACCGGATAATCAAGGGGCACATTATATTTATTTTCGGGATTAATCGCACTGTGCACAACTTCAGAATAACTACTTACAATAGGGCAATTGTAATTATTAACCGAATTATCAAATTGAGCAGACTCAAACACAACCATTGGCATAAAGATACGATCTACTTTCTGCTCAATAAGTTCCATAATATGCCCATGCACTAATTTGGCAGGGAAGCAGATACTATCAGACATTACCGTACCCGCACCCTTTTCGTAAATAGCCTGAGTGGAATAAGGCGAAAGTATGACATTAATGCCACTTTGCGTTAATAATGTGTGCCAAAAAGGAAAATTCTCATACTGACCTAATACTCGTGGAATACCAATATTGATTTCAGCATTAGGATTAGAGGTGTTAGCGCGTTCAAATAACAGTTCGTTTTTGTAATCGAGCATATTAAATGAACTGTTGTCTTTGTATTGATTATTACTTAAGAATCTTTCACATTTATTCCCTGAATAATAACGTTGCCCATTTGCAAAACGATAAATCATAATATCGCATTTATTTTCACACCCTTTACAACGTGAAGGTTTGGCTTTGTTATCTTCAGCTTTATGAAGCTGGTCTAACCCTATGAACTGGGATAAAACGGGGTTTTGTTGGTAATGATTTTTTGCAACTAATGCACTTCCATAGGCGCCCATTAATTCAGGAATATTAGAGCTGGTAATTTGTGCTCCTGTTAATTGTTCTAATGCTCTAAATACCGCTGGGTTTTTAAAAGTCCCACCTTGTACAACGATATTATTACCTAACTTACGCATATCATGGAGTTTAAGCACTTTATGAATGGCATTTTTAATGACCGAAAAGGCCAGTCCTGCTGAAATGTCCCCCATGGTCGCATTTTCACGCAAAGCTTGTTTTACTTTAGAGTTCATAAAAACGGTGCAACGTGTCCCTAAATCACAGGGATTGGACGAATTGCAAGCCGCGTCAGCAAAATCGATCGTATTGGAATTAAGTGATTTAGCAAAAGTTTCAATAAAAGATCCACAACCTGATGAACATGCTTCATTAAGCTCAATATGATTGACAACTCCATTAGCGATAAAGATCGCTTTCATATCCTGTCCGCCAATATCCATAACAAAACTTACGTTTGGATCAATATGTTTAGCGGCAGCGAAATGCGCCATGGTTTCAACCAATCCATCATCAAATGCAAAAGCAGCTTTTAAAAGTTCTTCGCCATATCCTGTTACGCCAGTGCGAGCAATGACAATTTGTTTACCTGATGCAGCAATTTCATCTTTTAATAGTGTTAACCCTTTAATTAAAGCACTGATAGAGTGACCATTATTAGGAGCATAATGAGTAAAAAGAAGCTCGTTATCTTCACTGATGAGTGTAATTTTAGTCGTTGTTGAACCACTATCAATGCCTAAAAAAGCGTATTCTTTTTGGTAATCGGCTAAATTTAAACGTGGAATTTGAATATATTTACGCTGTTTTTTCCAATCATTAAAAGATAATGATTCATTAAATAATGGTTTTAATCGAAAAGATTGATTAGCTATGATTTTAGTAGAGGCATTTAATCGATTAATAAAATCATCAAGTGAAAGCACGGTTCGCTCAATAAGATGAATTGCAGCTCCCCATGCGGATAATAATGTCGGATGGTCAGTTTTAACGATTTGATCTTCTGCTAATTTTAATGTCTCTAAAGTCGCCTTGCCTAAGGTTGGAATAAAGGAAAACGGCCCACCAATTAACATAACTTTCGGCACAATATCATAGCCGCGCGCTAAAGTATTAACGAGCTGAATACAAACAGCATGTAAAACAGAATAGGCAATATTTTCTTTGGAAACATTGCGGCTGATTAGATTTTGAACATCGGTTTTGGCAAATACGCCACAGCGGGAAGCAATAGGAAAAATTTGGGTATGATTTTGAGCAAGTTGATCAAATTGTTGAATTGGAATATTAAGCAAAGTTGCCATCTGATCAATAAATGCCCCTGTTCCCCCTGCACAACTGCCATTCATGCGAATATCAGGTGAACGATCAGGAAAGAAGAAAATCATTTTGCTATCTTCACCACCAATATCGATTAAAGTTCGTACTTCCGGATATTTGCGCTGCACCACTTCAGAAGCGGCTACAACCTCTTGTATAAAAGCAATATCGGCTTTCTCTGAAATACCCATTCCAGCAGAACCCGTTACTTTTACCGATAAATGAATATCATTACCCAGCTTTTGTTTGATTTCATTCAGTAATTCAAGCACTGTTGCTACAATATGGGTATTATGACGTACATAATTGGTGTAAACAAAATTATCATGCTCATCAAGCACAACACATTTTGCAGTTGTAGAACCAACATCCAATCCTAATCTATACTTTTTTGTCATAATAAACTCACACATTGTAAAATCAAACAGCCGCGCTTCACTATAAATTTTATTTATAGTAACAATATTATAGCTAAATACTTTAACTATTTACTATGTTTGTTTAGTATTTTTATTCTGTAAAAATGTCAGTTTTGTCAAAAAGTTTCAGGTTAAGGCTACGTTTCAGTATAGTTATATCAGTTATTGAAAAATTAAGCTTGTTTTTCTAATCCTTGTTTAGCAATAGCTATCACATTTTTTAAATCGACACCTTGGGCTTTAGCTGCAAAAATACAACCACAATAGCACTGCCGGTATACATCATATTCTTTGCAAAGTTCTATTGAGCGCTTATAACCATTATTTTTTTTAAAATCGGAAGGTAGATAATTAACTGAAAAAATTTCTTGAATTTCAAAACCAAGTTGATTAATTTTTTGACTGTTCTTTTTAGGACTGAGTGTTAACGCACTGGCAAAATAATCGAATCCCAATTCTTGAGCTTTGATTGCAGCTAAATCCAAACGCATTTTATAACAGAGATGGCAACGTTCACCGCCTTCCGGAGCATCACGCAGATGTTCAACTTGTTTAATAAATTCAGCGGGTTGATAAGGTGCTTCTAAAAACTGAACATTGTTGCCTGTCTTTTCATTAAAATCAGCAATAAATTTTTGCTGTACTATACTCCGATATTCATACTCAACACGAGGATGAATATTTGAATTAGCAAAATAGATAGTAATATCTGCATACTGTGCCAAATACTCCAAAACATATGTGCTACAAGGGGCACAGCAGCTATGAATTAATAATTTAGGACGAATGGATCCAGATTGCCAATCGGCAATAACTTCTTTAAGTACCGAGTCATAATTGATTTTATTATGTGGGTTTAATTTTTCGAGAATATCTTTAGCATTAATTAACATAAGGACTCATTTATTATTTTGGTGATCAAAGTCTTTAAAGCTCGCTATAATATAGTTATATAAATCACCATTCAAGAAAAGTATGTGAATTTTTATACTGAAACATATGCGTCTCCTCAAACTTTTTGACAAATTTTTTTATATGGTTTAATTAATACTAAAATTTAACCACGATAAGATAATACTGACTATTGTTTCAGAGCTGAATCAATTTATTTTATCAATAACCTTTTTATTGTCCATTTTTTAATGATACATCAAATTTCGCGATGACTTTAGATGATCAATTTTTTAGTTAACAGTATTATATTAATAAAGTTTATTTTTAATAACATAAGTTCATTTTTATTAAATAAAAGAGTTATAATATCTGCAAAATTTTATGGACAAATTTAGGCTTTAAATTGAATGTTCAATTAGTTGATCGCTTAAAAAAATCACAATTATACCAAAAAAGACATTCAAACAATGTTTTGCTTTGGCGTGAGATTTTCCCCTTAGCCATGCCAATTTTTATTGAAAACCTATCGGTCATATTGATGGGAATTTTCAGTACTTTTCTTGTAAGTTGGATTGGTAGTGCTGAAATGGCTGCCGTCGGTCTGGCGGAAAGCTTTAATATGATTATTATGTCCTTTTTTATGGCTGTCGCACTAGGAACGTCCGTTGTAGTTGCTTTCAGTTTAGGGCGTCACAATCGAAAAAAAGCAGTTTCAGCAGCACGACAATCCATCACTTTACTAATAATAATCTCACTTTTACTTTTTGTTTTTGTAGAGTTTTCAGGCTATTGGATTGTTGAAATCATTGCTGGAAAAGCTGAACCAAAAGTCAAAGAACTCACTTTAACCTTTCTTAAATTAACTGTATTAGGTTATCCTGCATTAGCTTTTATCTTAGTGGGTTGCGGTGCGTTAAGGGGTGCAGGTAATACTAAACTACCAATGTATTTAAACATCATCATGAATATATTGAATTTATCAATAAGTTACGTATTGATTTATGGTGTATTTAATTGGGATGGTTTAGGTTTTATTGGTGCGGGCATTGGTTTAACGGCATCACGTTACTGCGGTATGATATTTATATTAATCGTATTAACTATCAAACCGAGTCGAGCACTATTTATACCATTTAGAAGCTATTTTCACTCGTTCAATGCGAAAATTCTTATTGATATTCTAAGCATTGGTATCCCAGCAAGTGTTGAATCTGTGATGTTTAACATTGGTAAATTATTGACTCAAACTTTTGTAGCCGGTATGGGAACCTCAACCATTGCAGCTAATTTCATTGCCTTTTCGATTGCTGGATTATTGAATTTACCAGGAGGGACATTAGGATCGACATCGACCATTATTGTCGGTAAACGACTTGGAATGGGACAAATCTATCAACCGACCAGACAACTGAAATTTATCTTCCATTTGACCAATATATTATTGTGCTTTTTGGCGTTTCTATCCGTCCCATTTGCGGGTCTATTAAGCTCTATGTATACCGATAATCAAGAGGTTATTCAAATATCTAAACATTTACTTTGGTTAAATGCTTTGTTCACCCCATTTTGGGCATCTTCTTTTGTTTTGCCTTATGGTTTTAAAGGCGCAAAAGATGCCAGCTACACCATGTGGGTAGCTATTGGCAGTATGTGGATGTGCCGAATTGTAGTGGGCTATATTTTTGGTGTATACCTCGGCTTTGGTGTTGTTGGTGTTTGGTTTGGTATGTTTTTAGATTGGATTATTAGAAGTTTATTCTTCTATCAACGATTAATCAGTGGCAAATGGCTGTGGCGTCATAAACAAAGAATTTAGTTGAATAATTTAAACAAAGTAAAAGCAAATCATTGTAGAAATATGAACTAAATGCAACACAATGCAATTCTTTATCAATACATAACATATTGATAAAGAATAGTTTATTTAATGATTCGATTGTTTCAGAAACGATATTCTCTATTTTGTCGGCATAACATATTTATTGAATCCTATAGTTATTATATTACTATAATTATTTAAAATTATTCTTTTAACCATAATATAAATATTCGATTAACAAAGAACAATTAGTATCAAATGATAGTAATCTAATTGGTTAACACGTCAACTTTACCCATCTCTCTCGTTCCACAAATCTATTATTCTCTATTTATTACTATTTTTGATGATAATTTTTCTTACTTGTAACTTCAGTGGTTAATTTTTATAAATTAGATGACAAAATGATGGAAAAAATCCATAAAGATTTACTAATGATAAAAAAGTATTAAAAATCATAATTAGGATAGAAACTTTCGTAAATAATGCGGTTTAAAATTGGGGAGGATTTAATTATCTATGGTGAACGTTATGCGGCACTGACCATTAACTTTAACCATGACAAATATATTTTGTGCTATCGTTACGGGTGGATGAAAGATTCAGGTATCGTTGATGAATATCTGGAGGAAATTACTCAACTCAGTTCATCTGTTTGCCAATTTAAGGTTGATGTTGAACTCAATGGGATTTGCCAATTTTATTATGCAAAACAAGATAATCAATGGATAAAAATAACGCGTAATTTTGCTGCAGGTAAAGGGAAATGGGTGGGTGCCAAAGTTGGTATTTTTGCCTCAACTCAAGCAAAACAACCAACCAACGGCAAGTGTGAATTCGAATATTTCGATATAATAGATAACTAATTGGATAGAAAAAAATTGCTCAATAACATATTGATGAATTGAGCAATTTCTTGATATTGATTAAGTTTAAATGAATAATCACAACTATTCTTAATTTTAACTTATATCTGTTTCGGTAAAATAAACAATTATCAACAAACTTATAAATTTACTGTTACATCATTTTTTAAATCTTTTCAAGCAATTGAGCTTTTTTCGCATTAAACTCCTCTTGCGTTAAAATCCCAGCATCCGCTAGCTCTTTCAATTGTTTTAATTGCTTGATGATTTCTTCATTACTATTTGCTGTATTATTCGCTGTTGAAGCCGTATTAGTATTGTTTAGATCAAACGATTTAGCTAACTCCACACCTGCACCGATTTGTAAACCAGCTCCAGCAAGTCCACCTTCATTTTGTGCTGCATCACGTAGAGCTTTAAGTTTTTCATGTTCAACATAATTCAAGCCAACTTCTTTGGCCGCTAGTGCATCAGTTCTTGAATCGGCAATTCTATTGATTCGATCCAATGTTTCTTGATTAAACGATGTTGCTTCAACTTGAAAATCATCCAAAACAAGACCTAATTTAGTAAAAGGAACTTGAAGATTATCTTTAATTTGTTGAGATAACATAATTAACTGAGAATCTATATTCTGATATGAATAACTTTCAGTCGCTAACTGTGATGAGATGGTAGGTATAATACGTGACATCATCAACTTATTAAGATCCTTTGCTGTATATATTGAATTGGTTCCAACAATTTCTTTGAAAAACAGCCCAGCATGCTCAATTTTGATCGAATAGGTACCATAAGCACCAAGCTCAATTGGAAATTGATACACACTATCAACATACTTAATTGGTGTTGCTGTTCCCCATTTCTGATCAACTAAGCTAGCTAATCGAAAAAAGTAAACATGCAGTTTATTTTCACTTTCAAAACTCTGTAATATTTTCACCAAGTTGGTAATAAATGGATGGTTTGATGTTGAAAGTTCGTAAATCCCTGATTTGATAATTACATCAATTACTTCGCCTTTGTAAACTAAAATACAACCTTGACCAGGATTAATAATGAGTTTACTGGCATTTTTTATTTCGCTTGTTGGAGTTGGAAACTCATAGAATAAGACATCCGGCTCTTGGTTTGTCCATTCTATGACTGTTTTTAATTGTCTTTTAAAAAAATTGCCTAAAGCCATTTAGATTACCTTATATTTTATTTTTCTTGAGTTAATGTTATTTCTTTTGAAATCGTTCCATCGGAACTAATAATTGCATATTTATCACAGTTTTGTTTAGCAATAAAATTATCATTTAAATGAGTGACCTCTTTAATCCTAATCTTATCTTCCGATAGTGTCCACAATACTTTGCCTGTGTTTGTATCAAGTCTTTGGTAATTGTAATGTGAATCAGGGCTCGCACTCGCTTTAGTTTTTATGATTAATGAAGTATCGTCAAAATAAACAATTTCAGGGCTAAAATATAATCTGTTCGGTGTTAAATTTTGATGAGAAACTAATCGATATTTAGAATTTCGATAAAAAGTATTATCAATGTTATAAGCACTTGCCTCATCAGTGAATTTACCAGAACCATCTGTTCTTTCATCGCCCACATCAGCTGAAGTAAAGGTATAATAACTTTTGCCATCAGGGCTGACATAGGTGAATTTAATTAATTTAAAATCTTTATCATATCGTTGAGCAAAGCTAAAAGCCGTATGTTCACTGCTATCATTTACTTGATCAAAGTTCTTAAGTGCCATATAAAAATCGTTATTATCGACATAAGCTTTGTCCTGTATTGGAAAATAATAAATTTTTTGCCCATCATCAGTAAGTATATGGAAAACATGAGCACCTCTTGTACTTTGAGCAGTGGTAATATTAACCGATGCTATACCCGTATTGTATTGAGGGTAATTTTCTAATAATGATGAGGTTACTTCCGTCAAAGTAAGTTTCTTTTTATCAAGTAGGAAAGCGGCTCGTTTTCCTGCTGTTAGATAAGTTTTATCTTGAGTAAAATCATGGGAATCCCATTTTACGTTCCCAAAATTATCCATTTTTAAATCTGCAATTTCACTTTCTTGAACAATTTTATTAGCAAGCAAATCATGAACAACAAAAAAGTATTTACTTTGGCTTGATTGGCTGTATTTTCGTTGAGCAATACTAATAATGAAAGGTTTGTTCTCAACTGCCGTTAATGAACAATAATGATAATTAACTTCTTTGACACTATTTTTTGTCTCAGCAGGTAAGGTTGTATCACTCTTTGTTGATTTTGTTGTATGAGTTACAGGAGGATTTGAATATGAATTATTCGAATAGGATTTTGATTTAAAGAATATTGAAATCAAACTACCGAAAACGATAGCAACAACGATACATGCAACAATAATAATAATTGATTTAATGTTAGCTTCATCAAGATAATTTGTTTGTGTACTATTCTGATTCTGATATTTAACATTTACATTTATATCATCACTATCTAAAAAATATTCGGTATTACAATTTTCACAACGATAATGTTCAGGTTTTATTTCCGTTTTTTCTATACTGCCGCAATTTGGACATTTTATTACTTTAATTTGCTTTGCCATTCCGATTTACTCTAATTGTTATTTTATAAATGTATAATTTTTGCTATTTTATCTATTTTATAATTAAGTGTCACTTTAATAATTAATTACTGCCAAAATTGATCGAGTTGCAATGGAATGACTTGTACATTTTCAACTATTGGATATAAAGAAGCCAACGACAACTTATATTCATTGGCAAAGCTTTGACTATAAACAAACCAACGTGTGTGGTTAATTTCTACAATCTCATCATTATAAAAAGGGAACGGTAACTCAAACGAAGATGGTGAGAGATAGAATCCCTGCCCTTGAGCTTTCATAATTGCTTCTTTTAATGTCCATAATTGAAAGAAGTCAAAATTTGGATTATTAAGTGCTCTTTGGTACTCATTTTCTGTCATAACATCCTTATAATCAATAATATTGATGGGTTTAACATGTTCAATATCAATGCCAACTTCACCATTACTACTGTATACACAAGCAACCCAATCATGAGAATGTGAAATATTAAAATGTCCTTTTATTGAATGAATAAATGGCTTTCGATAAAGACCATAATCAATGATGGGTAAGTGGGATTGTTGAAATTGTTCATGACATTGTAAAGAATAGAGCAACAACATTTTACCAACTAAACTGCGGCATTTATCTTGCTCAAATCTGAATTTCTCAATATCTAACTGCGCGGAGTGGCTAAGTATTTTTTTTTGATCTTGTAGAACAGACCATGATAGGTTATTGATATTCGCTAAATAAATGAAGTTCATTATCTTTACCTAAAAAGTATCCCCTTAAAATAAAGTTTATTTTAAGGGGATAGTTTATATTAAGGTTATAAAATTTGAGCTAAGATCTCTTGTTCATGAGATAAAATTGTGTAGTGATCACAATCTAACTTAACTAATTTTAATTGAGAATTATCCTGCAAATAAGTATCAATATTATTTAATATATATTTTTCAGCTAAATCTCCACCTTGTTCAATCTGTTCAGCTTTAAACAACACAACTTGAGTCTGTTTCAATTGAGCAGATATTGGCTGTATAACGAGCTTGTTATCAATTTTTGCATAAACCTCAATCTGATCGCGTACATGTGCAGGTAGATTTAATCGATCCATAGCATGAGTAATGTTTACTGGATGATTATATTGTTCTAAATCCTGCTCTTTTAATAGCCAAGTGTCCAATAGATAAATTTCAATCTTTTCGATTCCTTGCTGCTCAAGTAGTACTGCGATTTGTAACGCAATGTTGCCACCTAAAGACCAACCAAGTAATTTGATTGGCTGATCTTTGGTTGCAACTTTACTGATATGATCCAGATAATATTGCGCTAATACATTGAGATCCTCAATAGGTTTGTCATGATATAAATTGTAAGAATCTACACCAAAACAGCTGTATTTTGAGGATAACTTATTCGCTAATGATTGATAAACATCACATCCGCCTAATCCAGGGTGAATCATAAAAATCTGTGGTTTTTCATGATCAACTTTTAATTCCACAATAGGATTAAACTGCTGTTTAGCCGTTGAGATTTTTTTCGCTAATTCCCGAATTGTGTTGACACTTAAAATATCAACTAAACGCATTTTAACTTTAAATGCATCATTAATTCGGTTATTAAGCATCATAGCCAAGATACTATTACCACCTAATCGGAAGAAACTATCTTGTATACTAATTTCTTCAGCAGGAATTTTAAGGATATTAGCAAAGATGTCACATAATGTTCTTTCAGCATCATTTTCTGGCGCGACATATTCTACCTTATCGGTAAGCTCTGGTTTTGGTAGAGCTCGACGATTTAACTTACCATTTGAAGTAATTGGTAATTCAGTTAAATATATAAATGCTGACGGAATCATATATCCCGGTAAAGTTTCATTTAAATGAGCTTGTAATAATTGGCTATCAATCTCCTCATTAGCAAGATAATAAGCAACCAAATACTTACTGCCCGAAGCCTGTTCATAAGCGATAACAATGCTATGTTTGATTCCATTATACTGGGTTAATCGAGCTTCAATTTCACCAAGTTCAATTCTGAATCCGCGAATTTTAACTTGGAAGTCATTACGACCTAAATACTCAATATTACCATCAGCTAAAGAACGAACAAGATCGCCAGTTTTATAAATTCGACCGTTGTAATCTTGTGCTTTTTCTACTTCCGTTTGGAACGGATTAGCAATAAAACGTTCATTTGATAATGGAATGTTATTTAGATAACCTCTAGCGACATTATCACCACCGACATACAACTCACCTATTCCGCCAATAGGCACTGGCTGTAATAATTCATTAAGAACATAAGCAGAAGTATTAGCAATAGGTTTACCGATTAATACTTGTGAAATATTCGGATTATTACAATCATAATAAAGTACATCAATGGTTGCTTCTGTTGGTCCATAAAGATTATGTACCTCACAGTTTGGCATCAACACTTGGCATTTTTTCACTTCATAAAGATTAAGTGCTTCACCACTACAGAACAGATATTTTAATCCCTGAACTTTTGGAACCAAATTAGGTTGCGCTTCTAATGTTTCCACAAATGCAACTAACATAGATGGTACAAAATGTAATACAGTGATTTGTTCAGCTTCAATCAACTCTGCAAGATAGACATTATCTTTATAAAGTTCTGAATGAGCAAACACAATACAAGCACCATACCAATTCGCCCAAAATAGCTCCCACACCGAAACATCAAAGGTATAATTTGTTTTTTGTAAAATATGATCCTTTTCAGTAATCGGATATTCGTTATTCATCCAAATAATACGGTTAACCGCACCTTGGTGCTCTAACATTACACCTTTTGGCTTACCGGTCGTACCACTGGTATAAATCACGTAAGCTAAGTTTTTAGGCTGTGCTAATGGCGTTGGGTTAGTTGTTGGATATTTACTTAAGCAATCAATCGTTTGTGAAGATTGCAAGTTCAATGCAACTTGATCCTTAGAAACTAAAGAATTGATCTTTTCGTAACTTAAGTTAGTCGTTAATACAACCTTAGCTTTGGTATCTTCTATCATATAACTGAGACGATCTTCTGGCATATTAGGATCCATTGGTACATAGGCCCCTCCTGCCTTCAAGATAGCTAAGATACTTACCAACATATATTTACAACGTTCAAGACAGATCGCCACCAAATCATCAGGCTGAATATTAAAGTTTTCACGCAAATAATGTGCTAGCTGATTAGCTTGTTCATTAAGCTCTTGATAGGTCAAGCGATCATTTTCATAAACTAAAGCTAGATTATTTGGTGTTTTTAATACTTGTCTTTCAAACAATTGATGCATTGTCACATCGGTTGGATAATCGCAACGCGTCTTATTCCAATCAAAGATCACTTTTTGATAAGTTAAGTTATCAATCAAACGTAAGTCTGTTAGAGTTTGTTGCTGTTGATACATCTTAGTAAATTGCTGCAAGATTGATTCATAAATAGTGATATAGTGGTCAATCGTCTGCGACTTATATAGTTTAGTAGCATAATTGAACAAGCCAGTTATCGCTGGTTTAGAATCATCAAGCATCACGGTCATATCAAACTTAGCAGCTTGATAACTTGCATTGTCATTATAATAACGTTGCAATAAATTATCCTCTTTCCCATCTTCGCCAAATGACTGTACGCCAAACATTACTTGGAAAATAGGATGTCGTGAGGTATCTTTTTCAATCGATAACGCATCAACTAAGCGCTCAAATGGTAAATCCTGATATTGTTGAGCTTGTGTAATTAATTCACTGGTTTGCAAAATGAACATTTTTAGGCTGTCGCTTGGTTCAATACATTTTCTTAATGCTAATGTATTAACAAAGAAGCCTATGGTATTTTCTGTACCCTGATAATGTCTTCCTGCAATTGGTGAACCAATAACAATATCTTTTTGATTGCTAAATGAGCTAAGTAGTAAATAGAAACCACTGAGTAGCACTGAATAAACACTAACATTGAGTTCTTTTGCTAATGAACGTATTTGTTGGCTGACATCATAATCAAGTTCAAACATGACATTTTGACCAGTATAATCAATTTGCTGCGGACGAACATAGTCAGTAGGCAAATTAAGCGGTTCAAAATCAGCTAGTTGATCTTGCCAGAACCGCAATTGCTGATTCAAAATATCACCTTGCAAATACTGCCGTTGCCATAAAGCAAAGTCTTTATATTGCACTTCAACAGGTGGTAAGTTAAGTGCAACCGCTTGATTACTATCACCTAAAGATAAAGCTTCATAGTATTGATATAACTGTCTGAACTCATTAATGAACAGATCAATTGACCAACCATCAAATGCAATATGGTGGATCACAATACTCATATAATTCTCTTGAGCTAATTGATAGCGACAAATCGAGATCGGTAACTCATGAGATAACATGAATACTTTGTATACATGATTATGAATCGCTTTATCTAATTCAGCTTGACTATCACAATAATGATTTTCGATTGCTAACGGTTGTTGTTGCAAACTTATCACTTGTTGGTAGGCAACACCATCTGTGGTATTTTTAATTAATGAACGCAATACTTCATGGCGCTGAACAATTTCTTGTAACGCTTGCTCAACAAACGATATATTAGTCTCTGGCAGAAGTTTAAATACTAATGGTATATTGTAGGCGTTGCTACCTCCTTCATAACAATCAATAAACCATAAACGTTCCTGCGCAAAGGATAATCTCTGTTCTTGTTCATTAGCCACTTGTTGTTTGGTAATTGATTGACGTTTTTGGTGATTACTGTCAATAAATTTCGCAATATCCTGAATGGTACGATAGGTAAAAATATCACCCACACGCACATCACGTTCGAAAGTTTTAGCTATTTTACTTGACAATTTAATAGCTAAAATACTGTTACCACCTAATCTAAAGAAGTCATCGACCACACTAATTGAGTCGATATCCATCCCTAATAGTTCAGCAATATCAGCAACTAACTGTTGTTCAGTCACTGTACTAGGAGCAAGATAACTTTCTTGCATAACAAAATTAGGCATTGGCAATGCTTTACGATCAATTTTACCATTCACATTAACAGGCATAACCGTTAGATGTACAAAGGCTGCTGGAACCATATATTCAGGTAATGTTTGTTCTAAATAGCTGGTTAATTCAGTCTGATCTATGGCTGTATCAGATACATAATAAGCAGCAAGATATTTATTACCTTGATTATTTGTCAGCGCCACAACAAGTACCTGCTTAATTTGAGGATGACTGATTAATCTTGTTTCTATCTCACCTAATTCAATTCTGAAACCGCGGATTTTAACCTGAAAATCATTACGACCAATATATTCAATATGACCGTTTGGTAAATAACGAACCAGATCGCCCGTTTTATAAATTCGAGCATTATAATTTTGCGCTTTTTCCTCACTGGTTTGGAATGGATTTGCGATAAATGACTGATTTGTCAATTCAGGGTTATTTAGATAACCACGACCGACACCCGCACCACCGATATATAATTCACCAATAACACCTGGAGGCACAGGACGCAAATATTCATCAAGAACATACAAAGTAACGTTTTTAATGGCTTGTCCCAAATCTGTATTTAGGTCATCTTTACTATAACGATGAGCCATAGCCCAGACAGTCGTTTCACTTGGTCCATAAACATTAATTAACTTGATACCCTGCTGACAATAACGATTCACTAATTTAGCATTAACAGCTTCCCCACCCACTGTTAAAACAGGGACTGAAAGCAGCTCATCTTGATCAAGTAAAGCTGGTGGGATAAAGGCAAAATCAATGTGTTGATCTTGGGTATATTTTGATAATGCTATAAAGTCTAATCGTTTATCTTCTGACAGAATGTGCAACTGATGACCATTAAGTAAGGCGTTATATATTTCGAAAGCATGCGCATCAAAAATATAATTTGAATACCACAGAACTTTTTTCTGATCTTGTTCATGATGACATGGTTGTAGATCTAGAACGTCTTGCTGAACTGTTGCTAAATTAGCTATTCCATGGTGTTCAATCATCACACCTTTTGGTAGTCCAGTGGTACCACTCGTATAAATAACATACGCCAAATGATGGGCTTGTGTTGAAGTAATCACATTGTGTTTATCAAACTGTGAAAGTTTGTTACCCATTGATGGATCATCAACAGCAATAACTTCTGGTTGCAATTGAGTTTTTAATTGAGTTAATTCTTTAGCATAATGAGCATGAGTTATCACACCTTTCGCTTTAGTATCATTAAGAATTAACTCTACTCGTTCTGCTGGTGTGCTTGGACTAATTGGCACATAAGCAGCCCCAGCTTTGAGCACAGCTAAAATACTTACTATCATATATTGCGATTTATCTAAATATAACGCAATTAAATCATCAGGTTGAATTGATAATTGTGATCGTAAATAATTTGCCAGTTGATTCGCTTGTTCATTCAAACTTTGATAAGTTAAATTTATTCCCTCATAAACAACTGCAATAGAGTCAGGTGTTTTCTGAACTTGCTCTTCAAACAATTGGCTCGCGAGTTTATGATGTTCAAATGAAACAATGTTCTTTTGTTGGTTAACAATTAATTGGTCATACTCTTGCTCAGTTAATAAGTTAAGCTTAGATGCCTCTATAGCTGGATTTTTAGCTAAATGTGTTAAGGTTAATTCTATTCCTTTCAATACACGTTTAATAGCTAAGTCATTAAAGAGTTCTCCAGCATATTTGATTTTAATCGATAGCTTACCAGCAGCCTCGAAGACCACAATTCCGAGAGGATAGTCAAGTTTTTCATGACCGCCTTGGAACACAATTTTTAATTCATCTTCTTCGCTTTCTGATAATGGGTAATTTTCAAATACAAATAATGAATTAAATAGACGTGTACCCGATTTTTGTAATTCAATCAGATTAATATTACTGTTATTATTCACATTATTAATGTGTGATTGTAACATTTTGATGGTTTCAATGACGCTACCATCACTATGCTCTAAAATTACAGGTAATGTGTTAATATAAAGCCCGATAGAATTTTCTATACCGTCAATTGGTAAATTACGACCCGATACCGTCATACCAACAACGGTAGTTTTGCTATTACCAAAAATGCTTAATTGTTGATGCCAACAATATTGAACCAAAGCATTCAATGTAAACTCATTGTTTTTACATAATGATTTTAATTGTTCACATTGTTGGGAACCAATCTCTATCGAAATTTCTTGTGGATCTTCAACGTATTTTTGGTCAGCTAAGTTAATATGTCTTAAATCCGCTTTAAGTAAGCTCTCTAGATTTTCAGGTTCAAGTTCAACATTAAGGTATTGTTTCCAGAATGATGCTGTCTCATTGGTTTTACTTTGTAAGTAAGATTGTGCAGCTAAATAACTGCTATCTTCTTGGATAGTAATCTCTTTTTGATGTAATAGAGCTAAATAATTTTGATGCACATCATTTAGTAAGACAGGTAAACTCCAACCATCTAAAATAGCATGATGATTATTAAATAAACATCGGTAATTCTCATCAGAACATTTAATTAAGGTCACTCTAAATAGTTGGCCTTTCATTAAATCATAACCGATTTGTTCATCTTGTTTAATCAATTTATTCATGCTGACTTGTTGTTGCTCTTGAGTTTGATTGCTAAGATCAACAAATTGCCACGCAAAATCAGATTGTTTATCAATAATCTGTACCAGTTCTTCTACCCATGAAAAACGTAATCGTAATGAAGGGAATTTTTGCTGCGTAAGATGCCATGCTTGTTCAAGCAAATTAATATTCAGTGAATTATGATAATCCCAAATCATCTGAATTCGATAAGCATTATCTGAATCTCCCTGCGAAACAGCATGATATATAAACCCTTGCTGTAAACTATTTGCAGGATAAATTGCTTCTATTTCTTTATCGCTCTGTAATGAATTAAGCAGTGTTGGAGAGATCACGTTATTAATGTCAGATTGTGTCAAATAGCTACGTTCAATCAGTACTAATTGATCAATGAGCTCATTAAGCTGTTGAATAAAGGACGTAACTAAAGCTTCACCGTGTACATTATTGACGTATCCTGTAATAGCAAATTGTAATTGATCATCCAAAATACCACCATTAACGGATAAAAAGTCAGTCATGCGATTATTAGAAGACATTGCTAAACCGCTATCTTCATCACTAAATCGCCATTTATTAGCTTTTTCAGTACTATCAAATTGACCTAAATAGTTGAAGCTAATCGCTGGTAAAGCTTGTGTAATATAACCTACCAAATAGCCATAACCTACACCATGGTTAGGTATTTGTCTTAAGGTATCTTTAATCATGGCAACATTATTAATAACATTATGGTTATTCACCATTAGTTTAACTGGATACATACTGGTAAACCAACCAACCGTGTTATTAATATCCATTTCAGTGTAAAGATCTTCTCGTCCATGACCTTCTAATAAAATATAATGATCATTACCACTGAATACCAATTTTAACGCTTGTGCGAGTGCTGTTAATAAAATATCGTTAATTTCAGTTCCATATACCTTATTAACCTGACTAAGTAAACGAGATGTTTGCGTCTTAGACAGCTGCATTTTGGCTTGATATAGCGTATCAACACGATGTTGATCAAGATGATTATGATACTGATTAATATCAGCCAATATAGTTTGCCAATAAGCAGGTTCTTGCTCATTAGCAATGAGCGTTGGATATTGCTGTTGTTTATTGACCCATTGACGATAACTACTACCTTTTTCACCTAGAATATGTTTCACATTGATATTGGCATCAACAGATGATTGTTGGCTTAAATACTGATAAATCGCTTCTAGATCATCTTTAATGATACGCCAACTTACTGCATCAATATTTAAATGATGCGCAGCAACATGGATACGAGCAGAATTATCATCAAAACCAGTTAAATAACCAAAATGACATAATGCCCCTTGATTAAAGGTAAAATGACTTTGCCAATTGGTCAATAATTGGTGAATCTTATCTTGTGACCAACCAGAGATATTTTGAGTAGAAAATGGCAATCTCTCAGGCAGTGATTGATAAGTTGCCACTGAATCATGATAATTAACTCGTAACATATCATGATATTCAAGCAATTTTTGTACACTTAGTTTGAGTAAATCAACATCAAGCATTGGAACTTTAAGCAAGAATGCTTGATTCCAATGGTGATAGTCTGGGAATCGGTCAACTGCAACTTCTTTAAAGAACCACTGTTGAATAGGAGAAATTTCAAGAGTTCCTGTTAACATACCTTGTTCGGTTTCCACACTGATTTTTTCTTCATGACGATTATTAATCACATGATTGCTTAAAGCTTCTACCGTTCTTAAATTAAAAATATCTTTAATTGATAGATAATAATTAAGAGCCTGTTTAATTCGGTTGGTAAGTTGAATACTGCTAATACTGTCCCCACCGAGTTTGAAGAAATCATCATGAATACTGATTTCATTGGCTTGTAAACCAAGTATATTTGCAAAGGTTTGACAGAAAATAGCCTCTGTTTCATTTGTTGGACCGACATAGTTTTGCTCATCAAGAAGTTGTGGTGTTGGCAACGCTTTACGATCCAATTTACCATTCATGTTCATTGGCATAGCGTCAAGATGAACAAAGGCAGCCGGAATCATATATTCAGGAAGAGATTGTTGTAAATAACCAACGAGTTGTTCTTGGCTCAATGATTGTTTAGCCACATAATAAGCAGCAATATATTTAGCACCAGCACTATTTTTCAAAGCTAGTACTGCAGCTTGCTGAATATCAGGATGGTTGACTAAACAAGTTTCAATTTCTGCAAGTTCAATTCTAAATCCTCGAATTTTAACTTGGAAATCATTACGACCAATATAATCAATATTGCCATCCGCTAAATAACGCACTAAATCGCCAGTTTTATAGATTCGCGCATTATAATTTTGCGCCTTTTCGACAACAGTTTGGAATGGATTTTGGATAAATACTTTATCTGTCAGTTCAGGTTTATGTAAATAACCACGGCCAACACCATCACCACCTACATAAAGTTCACCAATTGCCCCCTCAGGTACAGGACGACGTTGTTCATCTAAAATATACAGCGATACATTTGTCAATGCTTTACCGATTGGTACACTGTAAGTAAATGGTTCTTGTGCTAAGTTAGTTAAATAAGAAACAGTAAATACAGTGGTTTCAGTTGGGCCATAAGCATTAACCACATTGACATGCGGATAAAGTTGATGGCACTTATTAACATGATATGCGGATAAAGCTTCACCACCAACGAATATGTAATTTAATAATTTTAAATTAGCAACTTCATTATCGACTAATGCATTGAAGAAGGTGGTTGTACAACAGAAATTAGTGATTTTTTTATCACCAATTAACTTGTTAAACTGCTCTAAATCTAAAAATGTCTCTTTTTCAACAATAACCAGTGTCACACCATTAAGTAAAGGGGTGTAGAGATCGTAAACAGAACCGTCAAATTGATAACCAGAGATGCTTAGTAAACGATCGTTAGAGTTGATTTTGACATAATTAGCATTAACAATAAAGTTATTAAGATTTTGATGTTCAATCAGCGTTCCTTTTGGATTGCCCGTTGTTCCACTCGTATAGATAACATAAACTAAATCATGCGGTTTCACTTTAATTAAAAGATTATCTTTCGCATAATGTTTTAGATTATCGACAAAATCAGCTTGATCAACAGCGAGTATGGATACATTAGGGGCTAAATTAGTTACCTTCTCACAATGATTTTCGGTTGTAAGAACGGCTTTAACTTGAGCATCTTGCATTATGAATTCGTTACGTGTATCTGGAGCATTAGGATCCATTGGAACATAAGCTCCACCAGCTTTCAAAATAGCTAAGTAGCAGATCAAGATATATTGTGAACGATCAAGATAAAGACCAATCAAATCGTTAGGTTTTATATCAAAGTGTTCTTTCAAGTAACGCGCTAACTGATTGGCCTGCTCATTAATTTGTTGATAAGTTAGTTCAGTATTTTGGAAAATGACTGCAATATGATCAGGTACTTGCTGGACTTTTTCTTCAAACAGTTCTGCAATAGACTTGTCTCTTGCATAAGATTGAAACGGTTTATTTTTATCAAAGATCAGTTTATTGAAAGTAGCCGCATCGACTAAACGCATTTCAGTTAACGATTGTTCTGACTCACACATTTGAGCAAACTGTTCTAAAATAGTTTGATAAATAGTGATGTAGTGCTCAATGGTTTCTTGTCGGTACAGTTTGCAAGCATAATTAAATAAACCAGTAATAGCTGATTTAGAGTCATCAAGCATTACCGTCATATCAAACTTAGCAGATTGATAATTGACAGTTTCACTTTGATATAAAGATAATAGCTCTTCAGTTTTACCATTATGTATTGCTGACCCAAATGATTGTACGCCAAACATTACTTGGAATATTGGGTGCCGTGAAGAATCTTTCTCAATCGCTAATGCATCAACTAATCGCTCAAATGGCAAATCTTGATATTGTTGAGCTTGAGTAACTAATTCACTGGTTTGTAAAATGAATGATTTTAAACTATCTTTCGGATCAATACATTTACGTAATGCGATAGTATTAACAAAAAATCCTATAGTATTTTCAATACCTGAATAATTTCTACCCGCAATTGGAGAACCAACAACCACATCTTTTTGATTGCTAAAAGTACCTAATAATAAATAGAAACCACTCAATAATACTGAATAGACACTCACATTGAGTTCATTAGCTAATGAACGGATTTGTTGACTTATTTGTTCATTAATTTCAAAAGGAATATCATGACCTGTATAATCAATTTCCCTTGGACGCGGATAATCTGTAGGCAAATTAAGTTGTTCAAAATCTTCTAACTGCCCTTTCCAGAAATTTAATTGATTATTTAAAAAATCACCTTTTAAAAGATTACGTTGCCATAAAGCAAAATCTTTATATTGAACTTCGACTGCTGGTAAACGTAATGTTTCAGCATATTGGTTATCTCCTTGAGATAGAGCTGTAACATAATGATAAAGATTGACTAACTCGTCCAAAAAGATATCTGTTGACCAACCATCAAATGCAATATGATGAATGACAATGCTTAAGTAACTGTCACCAGCAAATTCATAACAGCAAACATAAATCGGTAATTCTTCGGATAAAATAAATGTTCTATGCAGATCCTCATAAATTGCAGCTTCAAGTTCTGCTTTGCTTGAACATTTTTGTTTATTAACCTTCCATGGGAATTGTTGTAAATCAATAATTTGTTGATAACCAATTCCTTGTGCATTGGTTTTAATTAATGAACGTAAAACTTCATGTCGTTCAATAATTGCGTATATTGCTTTTTCAAGTAGATTAATATCTGTAGTGCTTGTTAGTTTAAATACCAATGGAACATTATAAGCATTACTACCACCTTCATAAGAATCGATAAACCATAGACGCTCTTGTGCAAAGGACAATAATTGTTGTTCAATATGATCAACAGGCATTACACTAATTGACTGTCTTTTTTCCTGATTCTTATCAATAAATTGAGCTATTTTTTGTGCAGTACGGAAAGTGAAAATATCAGCCACTCGAATAGAACGGTCAAATTCTCGAGTCAGCTTACTTGATAATTTGATAGCTAAAATACTATTACCACCTAAACGGAAGAAATCATCAGTAACACTGATAGCATTCGCTTCAAATCCTAATAAAGTGGCTATTGCCTCTACGATTTTATGCTCAGAAGTTGAGCTAGGTGCTACATAGCTAGTTTGGGTCAGTAAGACTGGTTTTGGTAGTGCTCTTTGATCAATTTTACCATTAATCGTCACAGGCATAACGAATAAATGAACAAATGTTGAAGGAACCATATAATCTGGTAACAGATTGATTAAATACGCAGCCAATTCTGCTGAATCAAGTTCATTATCCGCAACATAATATGCAGCTAAATATTTATAACCACTTTGATTATTGAGTGCTAATACTGTGGCTTGTTTAATCTGTGGGTGCATCATTAATTGCGATTCGATCTCACCAAGCTCTATACGGAACCCACGGATTTTTACTTGGAAATCATTACGACCAATATATTCAATATTACCATCAGGCAACAAACGGACTAAATCACCTGTTTTATAGATACGATCATTGTAATTTTGCTTTCGTTCATCTTCTGTTTGGAATGGATTTTTAATGAACACTTTATTGGTCATCTCAACATTGTTCAGATAACCACGAGCTACCCCAGCACCACCGATATAAAGCTCACCAATACAGCCAATAGGCAATGGGCGTCGTTGTGGATTCAATACATATACCGATGTATTAGGTAATGGTACACCAATAGGAACATTGTTACCAAAAGAGGTTTGACTTTGATTTGTTAAATAAGTCGTAGCAAGCGTTGTTGTTTCTGTCGGACCATAAGCATTTACGAGGTTAACATTCGGGTATAATTTAAGGAATTTATTTACGTGAACGGCTGATAAGGCTTCCCCTCCAGCTAGAATATAGCGCAATTTTGCTAAATTAGGCAGCTGAGCATCAACTAACGTATTGAAAAATGTTGATATAGCAAGGAAGTTGGTAATATGATATTGCTCAATCAACTGATTAAATTTATCCAAATCTAAAAGATTTTCTTTAGCAGTAATAACAACTCCAGCACCATTTAGTAAAGCACTGAATATTTCATAAATCGATGCATCAAAATGATATCCTGCAATACATACTATGCGATCTGACTCATCAACCTCGACATAATTAGCATCAACAATTAAGCGATTAACACTGTGTTGTTCAATTAATGTTCCTTTCGGATTGCCTGTTGTTCCACTAGTATAAATAACATAAGCTAAATCATTAGGTTTAGTTTCGATAATCGTATTATCGGTTGAATAATTTTGTAAGGTTGCAGTAAAAGATGGATCATCAACCGGAATACTTTCAACGGCTGGCATTAGCACATTCAATTTATCGACATAATGAGAATGTGTAATAACTGCACGAATATTGGCATCCTCTAAAATATATTTATTGCGCTCGTCAGGTGCTGTAGGATCGATCGGAACATAAGCGGCTCCAGATTTAAGTACAGCTAAAATAGCAACAATAATTTGCTCGGTACGATCTAAATAAAGACCAACTAAATCATTTGGCTTAATAGAAAAATGATCTTGAAGATAATGAGCAAATTGGTTAGCTTTGTTGTTCAATTCAGAGTAAGACATCTCAATTTGTTCAAAAAGCACAGCGGTATTGTTTGGTGTTTTTTGACATTGTTCTTCAAATAACTGTGCAATTATTTTATCACTCTTATAAGGTTGTTGAGTCTGATTTATATCATGAATTAAAAATTTTAAATCATCTTGATTCAGTAACTCAATATCATTTACTAAAATATCGGCTTGATCATTGCTTAAATAGTTAAGTAATTTTATAAACAGTCTTTGATAGAACATCACAAGTTGTTCAACTAGTTGTTTATCTAATTGCTGTTCACTAAATTTAACACGATAGTTAATACGGTTATTATGTTCTTCTTGTTCAAACACCAATTTATTAGATAAATCTATTTGAAATTCATGATTAACCCCTTCATCAATCATCCCATTGAGATTCATTTTATGGTCTCGAACAAAGGTTTGCACAAACGCTACATCCAGAATATTAGGATTTTCAGCAAATTGCATAATATCGTAAACTGGTAAGTATTTAGCACCTGTTTGTTTAACCTTTTTATAATGAGCCAGAATATTTTGAATAACAGATTCTAAGGTTGAATTTTCTTCAAAATGGTAAACAACAGGTAATGTATTAATATGAGCGCCGTAGATTAATTCTTTACCTTCATTAAAAGCAATGGGATAAACAAGAGGAATGGCGCTTTGAGATGTCATTTTGTTTAATAACAAAGCCATTACCAATTGACCGAATAAATAAGGTGTTATCTTATGTTTACGTCGTATTACTTTAACTTGATTATAAATATTTTCGTCATAGCTAAAAGTAAATTCACTAATATAAGGCTTAAATTGGTTTAATTGCTTTGGTTTTTCGGTTGATAACTTTAAGAAAGTAAAATCGATATTTTTAACATCTTGTAACTCTTCTTTCCAGAAATCTTCCATCTGCTGTTTTTGCGTTGTTAGAATTTCATGATACGAATCATTAAGTTTTTCATGCATTTGAGCTTGTACTTCATAAGATGGTAGCTCATAAGGTATATCATTATAGTATTGACTTAGTTTATCCCAAAACTCCTGAGTACTTACTCCATCAACTAAAATATGATGGAATACTAAAATACTTCGATATTGTTTATGACCGACTTTTATAATATGGAATCGTGCAGGAATATCTTTCTCTAAATCAAAAGGCTCCGAAACTATTTTACTGATATCTTCGTTACTTAAGGGTTGATCATGATAGACTAAGAGCGTTTTTAAATTCTCTTCGGTAATTGATTCTCTTTTTTTCCAAAAAATACCATCATCCTGATTTACAATGAAACTGCGAAAAACAAAATGCTCATTAATAATATTCTTGAAACTGTCAAAAAGTTTTTCTTTATTAAGCTCTCCAGAGATCATATTATCAGATACAATGTTGTAATCGCTTCTTGATGGGTTGGCTAGCCATTCATAATAAAATATTGATTGATAAGGAGTGAGTTTTATTTCTTTCATTTTTTTGCCTGTAAAATTGTATTAACTTTATTAATTTATAATCATTATGTATTTCTACTTTTTTTATTCTATAAAACAAGCTTTCATGTTTTTTATAAAAGCTTAGTAAATAATGCTTTTAATTTATTCATTCTTTACAATTGACAATATTATATAGATTATTTGTTCATGTAAACTGTTTAAGTAAAATTTAAATTAACTTTATGATATTAATCACATTTTATTCATTTGGTTATATGTAGAGGGATTTTTTTAGTAGGCCCCAAAAATGGAGTATTTTTGACAAAATAAAATATTTTAAAAAAAATCAAAAGTTTACAAAACATTATTAAAATTTACAAATCTTAAAATTTCTTTACAATAATTTTTTGATAGACAAATATTGGTGACTTTGATGAAACTTTAATCTATCCTAAAAGGTCATGTATAATAATTACCATGTTAGTTATTTTAATTAGCCATATTTTTTACTTTTTTTTGATAAATAGCAAAAATTAGATTAAAACAAATTTTTTGTATTATTGATCTATAATTTTTTAAATTAACAAAGTCACGTAAACTAATTTTCCTTAATTCTATTAAATTGTTTTAATAACACCCAAAGATTTAATTTCCATACTTATTAAGTAAAAAATCTCTGGGTATTTATAAACTGACTAAACTAAATTTATGAATTATTCCTCTTTTGCAATTTTATCAAGCGCTAATGGTAAAAATTTATCTAATTGATTTTCAACCTTGATATAAGTAGCTATTGGCATTTTATAAGGATCAGAAAGATCTTCATTTTTACCTGTTGCAAATTCAGCCAATGTATATACTTTACCTTCAGCTTCTGGGTATTTGCTTAAAATACGATCTTTATGGTTTTGTGTCATTGTTAATAAATAATCTGATGAATCAATATCTTCTTTGACTAATTGAGTCGCTTTGTGCGAAGAGATATCAATGTTTCTATCTTTTAATATTTTAACGGTGCCTTCTTCGGGATTGATTTCATTAGGATCAACATTCACACCACGTGATTGAACTGAGATATTTAAATTATGTTTTTTCACATAATCTTTAGCTAAAGCTTCTGCCATGGGGCTACGTCCAGTATTACCGGTGCAAACAAACATGACAACACGATCAAGCGAAAAACAAGAAGCACTAAACAGCACCAATAAACCGATTAAATATTTTTTAAGATTAAACATCAAATTGCCTTCATAATTAACTATTTATTAAATTTAATGATATCAAAGATAGATCTAAAAGCTAATTAATTTTACTTTTAAGTCTTCAAATGTATGAACCTATTACATCCAAAAACCTTATTGAATAAGACTTTTCAAAAAATACTACTTATCTTTTAAAATTAACGTTGAGAATGATCATTGATCCATATAATCTTATTTGAAAGTAAAAAATTAGTTAGATTTTTTGTAAATGTAATATTTTCTTTTGTTATAAGTATCAATAATGTAATTACCTACTTTATTTTAGCATTTTGCTATTAAGAACCTATTCAGGCGGTTAAAAATAAATCTTAATTTTCATCTAACAAGGTTAATAAACGATTACGGCTTTGCTGTAAAAGTTGAATTTGTGCATCTAGTTTTAACAAAGTTTCATTCAACCCCATTTTGAATTCTTCACAGGGAGAAAATTTTTTTCTCTGATTTTGCCAACAAGGGAGGATCTTACGAATCACTTTTAATGTTAATCCTGCATTATTTAACTTATGAATTAGTTTAACTCTTTCAATGTCCTCTATTTCAAACTGACGATAACCTGAAACTGTGCGTTTTGGTGAAAGCAGTCCTTCTTCTTCATAATATCTAAGCATTCTAACACTGATCTGACTTAATTTTGATAATTCACCAATTTTCATATCACTTCCTATTGACTCTTACAGCAATGTCATTGCTTTATCATATGATTAGATTATTTTTAAACGGAGGTATTAAATGATTAAATTAATAACACTAGTTAAACGCAAAAAGACATTAAGTTATCAAGAATTTGATAATTATTGGCGTAACCATCATGCAATTTTAGTTAATTCACAAAAAGAAGCACTAGGAATTTGAAGTGACCCCATAAAGTTGGACACTTTTATTAAGCGGCTTGTAAGGCCTGATTTCGATATTCAACTGGAGTCAGGCCTTTTAA
>NZ_JACFPU010000015.1:0-59956 GCF_016101825.1 Gilliamella sp. B14384G12
TAGCTATGATAATTTTTAAATCTCGACTATATTTTGACATAAAAAGACCCCCTGTAATTGGTTGTCCAACTATTGGGGGTCACTTCATTAGGCTGAAGGTTTTTTTATGATTAGCTTAAATGAAAAAATTATTTTTTCACACGCATTATCGGTGTTTTACCTGCTTCAACAGAACCAGAAAGTTTAGTTAATTCTACCACTGTTTCCATATTAGAAATAACCACTGGTGTTAACACTGATTTAGCTTTACTTTCAAGTAATGGCAGATCGATTTCAATGATCGTATCGCCTACTTTTACTTGTTGACCTTCTTCAGCAATTCGCTTAAAGCCTTCACCTTTTAACTCTACTGTGTCGATACCAAAATGAACAAAAAGCTCAATTCCTTCATCTGACTCAATTGCAAAAGCGTGATTGGTTTCGAAGATTTTGCCAATTTTACCGTTTAAAGGTGCAACAATTTTATTACCTGAAGGTTTAATTGCAACACCATCACCAACGATTTTTTCAGCAAAAACCACATCTGGTACATCTTCGATTTTGACTATTTCGCCACTTAAAGGTGCAATAATTTCGATGCTATTTTTATTATCATCGGATACTAATTGCTTGATTTTATCGAATAGACCCATCATTGTCTCCTAACAAATTTGCTTTTCAGCGGTATAATTTTCAATTAAGTCAATAATTTCTTTGGCTGTAGCTTTTTGTAATACTGTATCAGCAAACTTTTTCGCCTCTTCAAAATTAGTATTGCGAATCAATTTCTTAATTTTTGGAATTGATACCGCACTCATACTAAATTCATCAAGCCCCATACCTAATAATAAAATTGTTGCGCGCTCATCACCAGCAAGCTCACCACACATTCCAGTCCATTTACCTTCTTTATGCGATGCATCAATAACATTTTTAATCAATGTTAATACAGAAGGTGATAATGGGTTGTAAAGATGAGAAATCAATTCATTACCACGGTCAACAGCAAGTGTATATTGAGTTAAGTCATTCGTTCCGATACTAAAGAAATCTACTTCTTTGGCTAAGTGATGCGCAATCACTGCTGCTGCTGGGGTCTCAATCATCACACCAATTTCGATATTTTTATCAAATGCTTTGCCTTCAGTCGTTAATTGTTCTTTAAGAATATTGATTTCAGATTTTAATATGCGAATTTCTTCCACTGAAATAATCATTGGGAACATAATACGTAATTTACCGAATGCAGATGCACGTAAGATTGCACGTAATTGGGCATGAAGTACTTCTTTACGATCTAAACAAATACGAATTGCACGCCAGCCTAAAAATGGATTCTCTTCTTTTGGTAAATGCATATAAGGTACATCTTTATCGCCACCAATATCCATTGTACGTACAATTACGGATAAACCATGAGTTGATTCAGCTACTTCTTTGTAAGCTTTAAATTGTTCTTCTTCATCAGGATAAGCATCGCGATCCATAAATAAGAATTCGGTACGGTATAAACCAACACCTTCATAACCGTTGCGTTCTGCACCAGCAATATCACGCACAGTACCTATGTTGCCACAAATTTCGACTTGGTGTCCGTCAAGCGTTACAGCTGGCAAGTCTTTCAATTTTGAAAGTTCTTCTTTATCGCTAATAAATTTTGCTTGAACTTGTTTTAATTTTTCTTGGGTAGTGTGATCTGGATTGATATAGATAGCATTATTAATTGCATCTAAAATAACAAAATCACCTTGTTTGATTTCTTGGGTTGCGTTAGATGTGCCTACAATGGCTGGAATTTCTAATGAACGAGCCATAATTGATGTATGTGATGTTCGTCCACCAGCATCAGTAATAAAACCTAATACCATGTCTAAATTTAATTGAGCGGTTTCAGATGGTGTTAAATCTGTTGCAACTAAAATACATGGTTGGCTAATAGCACTTAAATCAACAATTTCAATACCTAAGATATTTTTAAGTAAGCGTTTACCGATGTCGCGAATATCTGCTGCACGTTCTTTTAAATATTCATCATCTAAATTTTCCAGTTCTTTAGCTTGAGTTTCAAAAACGGATTGAACTGCGGCATCAGCGGTAGAATGTTTAGTTTGAATACGTGAAATAACTTCTTGTTCAAGATCTTCATCTTCAAGAAGCATGATATGACCTTCAAATATTGCTGCTTTATCTTCGCCTAATGTAGATTTTGCTCGCTCCATGATTGCATGTAATTGCTCACTTGATTTTTCTCGAGCTTCTTTGAAGCGTTCAATTTCAGCGTCAATTTTGTTATCAAGAATTTGTCTATTACTAATAACAATAGGCTCTTCTTTTAATAATAGCGCTTTTGCAAAAGCGATACCGGGGGAAACAAGTATACCTGATACCATAAATTTAATCCTTATTCAATTTTAAAACTGTTCATAGCTAATTTGGAGTTATTATTCTAATTCTGGAATTAGTTTTACAAGATGTTGTACTGCTTCTTTTTCATCTTCGCCTTCGGCTGAAATAGTAATTGTTGTTCCTTGTGTTAAACCTAAAGTTTGTAATTTAAATAAGCTTTTGGCACTTGCACTTTTACCATTTGAAGTAACGGTAATTTCAGCATTAAAATTTTTGGCTTCTTTGACAAATTGCGCCGCTGGACGGGTATGAAGACCATTTGATGCCGTAATTGTTACATCTTGTTTATACATATTATTTTTGCTCCTAAAAATATTTTCTTTTCAGCAACCAATATAAATAAAAACTGCATGAAAGGCTAGTAAGATTTCATAGATCTTTGACATTCATTGAATATTATTAGCCATAATTTATAGAGATAGCTAGATTTTATCAGTATCGGTAAATTCGAGTGATTTTATCACTACATTTTCTAAATTCTACCTGCCCATGAATACCATGTTTGATATTCTCAAAAACGACTTCTTCACTGCCATCAAGTTGTGAAGCTCTAATTTCTTTACGACAGAATGTTTCAAATCGTTGCAGTTCTTGCTCGCCATTACCTAATTTATAAGTTTTAGGTAAATTTTGACCGGTTACATAAGTGTGTATCTTATCTTGCACATTAAGGATAATCACGCCATTATTTGAAACTAATGTACCACAAGCGGTTAATGATATAGCTAAAACTGCATAAAAAGATAGTAGTAGAGGCAATTTAACCATTAATCTTAATAACTTCAAAATAATTCCTTTATAAAGCTCAGTAACCTGTTTATTATTTATAGCAAGTTTAGAATTATATACTAAAATTGTGGAAAGTGCAGAAATGCATTTTTTGTGATATGACAACATCAAGGTGGCGTAATGGCGGAAACTATTAATTATGACGAACTTAATCGTCAATTAGTCCAATATAAAGTAGGGATTACAGCAGCTGAGTTGCATGGTTTTATCGTAGGTATTTTAGCTGGAGGTAACCATGATGAGAGTTGGCGTCCTTTAGTTGAAGATATGTTAAATAATGGTCAAACTGTTGTTGCACCTCTGAATGAACAAATTACTAAACTTTATCAGTTAACTAAGCAACAACTCTTAGATGAAGATTTTGAATTTCAATTATTTCTTAGTGACAAAGATTTGTATGCACAAATTGATGATTTAGTTGGTTGGGTAAATCATTTTTTACTTGGTATAGGGCTGGTACAACCCAAAATTAATCGGATTAAAGGTGATGTGGGAGAAGCTATTTATGATTTACGTCAAATTATTAATTTGGGCTATGATGAGCAAGAAGATCAACAAGAACTTGAGTTTGCGTTTGAAGAAATTAAAGAATATGTACGCATAACATCAATGTTATGTTTTGACGAATTCAATGAAACTGAAATAACACCAACAATTCATTAAGATTAACTAGTAATTAATCTTAATTAAGGTCGTCATAATGATGAAAACAGATATTAAAACAGAAATTATTTTGCGTCGTGAAAAGTTGCTTGCACAGATGGTGCCCAATAGTGTTGCTCTTTTTTTCGCTGCTCCTGAAGTAACACGAAGTAACGATACTCATTATCCATATCGACAAAATAGTGATTTTTGGTATTTTACCCATTTTGCTGAGCCAGAGTCAGTGTTGGCTGTGATTAAACAACAAGATAATAGTGCGCGGTATGTATTATTCAATCGAAAAAAGGATCCTTTGGCAGAGACATGGACGGGATATCGTTTAGGTCAGCAAGCTGCATTGGCATCAATTTTCGTTGATGAAGCTTATCTTTTTGATGAAATTGATACCATACTACCCGATTTATTAAATGGTAAAACTGCAATTTATCATGCTGATCAACTTTATCAATATGCCGATAAAATTGTTAACCAAGTACAGGCGACTTTAAGACAAGGGAGTAGATTAAATTTAGTGGCGCCAAGCTCTATCATTGATTGGCGACCAATCGTGCATGAAATGCGGATGTTTAAGTCCGATTTCGAGATGCAACTATTACGTAAGGCTTGTAAAATTAGTGCAGTGGCACATGTTAGAGCAATGCAAAAATGTGCGCCTTTAATGTATGAATATCAATTAGAAGCTGAGATTTTACACGAATTTGCTTGGCACGGTGCACGCTTTCCATCTTATAACACCATTGTTGGTGGTGGCAATAATGGTTGTATTTTGCATTATGAAAATAATAGTGAGCAATTGAAAGATGGGGATTTGGTTTTGATAGATGCGGGGTGTGAGTATCAATACTACGCAGGAGATATTACTCGAACATTTCCAATTAATGGCAAATTTAACCAAGCACAACGTGAGATTTATGATATCGTTTTGGCTTCTCAATATCAGGCAATTCATCTTCTCAAACCTGGCACATCCATTAAAGACGTTAATGACCAAGTTGTACGAACGATGGTGATAGGTTTAGTTAAGTTAGGCATTATGCAAGGTGATGTAGACAGTCTAATTGCTAATAAAGCCTATTTGGCGTTTTATATGCATGGTTTAGGGCATTGGCTTGGTATTGATGTGCATGATGTTGGTAGTGGACGAGATCGAATTTTAGAACCAGGAATGGTGTTAACTGTAGAGCCAGGATTGTATATTAATAAAGATGCTGATGTACCAGATCGCTATAAAGGTATTGGCATTCGTATTGAGGATAATATTTTAATTACCGAATCTGGTAATGAAGTTTTGACCGCGGATGTTCCTAAAGAGCCTGAACAAATTGAACAATTGATGGTCAATCACTTGTAGAGTATAGATATCTATTGCCATAACACTTTCGAGATATAGGTTATGGCTTTGTTGTTGTCACTTAAAACGATTATGTGAATAATTAGTCCAAACTAATGGATTTATCTCGATTAAAGATAATTTTTATTTTCTGATCTTTCGCTGCAATAGGTTGATACTTCCACATTTTCATTGCACTAATTACTGATCGATTAAAGATATTATTGGGTTTTGCTTCTATAATCCGAATATTTTCAATACGTCCATTACTGTTTATATCAAACAGTGCTATCACATAACCTTCTAAACGCATATCAAGTGCTCGGCGAGGATACTCGGGTTGATTGCGACTAATCGGTGAGGGATTACCTGAGTATCGACGACTATCAGATATTTGTGGGGCAACTGAAGTATTAGAGATATTTTCAGCAATGACTTCTTGCCTTACTTGTTGACGTGATGCTTTTTGCACAGGGCGGCGCTTTTTCTTAGGCTTATCTTTTTGTTTTACAATAATATCTTTTTCAGTTATTACTGCAGGTTTGTCAGGTATTGTTTCTTCAATAGGTTCAGGTTCAACAATTGGTGTCTCTTCAATTGGTTTGTTATCAATAATTTCACTGTCTTGAGCACCTTGAATATCAGGTGTATTTTCAACTAATGATTGTTCTGGAGCAGCAAGAGAAAAATCAATCATTATGGCTTTAATTGAATTATCGCCCTCATCTGCAACGATGTCTTTTACAAATAGCGTAGAACAAAACAATAAAGTAAGTATACACAAATGTGACATTACAGCAATAAATGCATATAAATAAACACCTCTTTCCTCTTTCTTAGCAATGGATTGAGGGATCTTTTCATCACTGATATCTATATCAAAGTTAATCTTCATACTAATAAACATTTCTAACTTAAGGTGGGTATTTTAAATGAAAATGCTTATCATTTGTAGTTTTTTTTAAAATATGATCCGCAACTCTTGTTGCATAAAAATATTTATCAGATAATAGCAAGATTAATATCTATTATTTCTAGCGGTTAAACTGATGAATAATCCATCAATGAATCAAATACTCGATCTGGTAAAAGATGATTTAGTTAAAGTGAACCAAGCTATACAAGCTGAACTAAGTTCAGATGTGGCTTTGATTAATCAGTTGGGCAATTATATTATTAGCAGTGGAGGAAAGCGTATTCGTCCTGTTATTGCTTTATTAATTGCTAAAGCACTTAATTATCAAGGTGACAAACATATTATTACGGCCGCTTTTATTGAATTTATTCATACCGCCACCTTATTGCATGATGATGTAGTAGACGAGTCTGATTTAAGGCGTGGTAAATCGACCGCGAATGCTTTATTTGGTAATGCTGCTAGTGTATTAGTCGGTGATTATATTTATACACGTTCTTTTCAAATGATGGTGCGTACAGAATCGTTTAAGGTTTTGACTATCATGTCGGCAGCAACTAATGTTATTGCTGAAGGGGAAGTACAGCAATTAATTAATTGTAATGATCCTGATATTACCAAAGAACAATATTTAGAAGTTATTTATCGCAAAACAGCCCGTTTATTTGAGGCAACTTCACATTCTGCTGCGGTGTTAGCTGGTGCAAATGAACAGCAAGAGTTTGCCTTACAAGAGTACGGTAAATATTTAGGTACAGCCTTTCAAATTATTGATGACCTATTGGATTACAATGCCGATAATAATCAAAAATTAGGAAAAAATTTAGGAGATGATCTTAATGAAGGCAAGCCAACCTTACCGCTCCTACACGCCATGCATCACACTAAAAATGCTGAGGATGCTGCATTAATTCGTCGAGCTATAGAACAAGGCAATGGTCGACATTTATTAAATCGCATTTTACATATTATGGATGAATGTGGTTCACTTGAGTTTACCTTGCAAGCTGCTCAGGCGGAAGCCCGTAAAGCATCGGATGTTATTGCTATTTTACCTGACTCACCTTATAAACAAGCATTACAAGATCTAGCCTTATTGTCAGTAAAAAGAGAAAATTAATTAATCGGTAAATGTTAAGTAAGTTATTTAAGCGTCTATTTTATACTCAAATGTATCGTTTATCTCAAACTTTTTGGCATTAATTAAATAGACAATAAGTTCAATATATTAAAGTAAGGTATTTTTATGTTTAAAAGATCTTGGCCGGTTTTTTTGATTTTTGTTTCGATGATCTCCATTCAAGGTAGTGCTTCAATCGCCAAATATCTTTTTCCAGTGTTAGGACCTGAAGGTATGACCGCTTGGCGATTGTGTTTTTCGGCTATAATTTTAATTATCATTTTTAAACCTTGGCGAAAACCAATACCTAAACCGGCATTAAAATTTATATTTTTATACGGTATTTCAATTGGTTGTATGAATTTAGCTTTTTATAGTGCTATCGCTAGAATTCCTTTAGGCATTGCTGTAGCTATCGAATTGACAGGACCAATAATGGTAGCCATGTGTTCATCACGTCAATTGTTTGATTTTATTTGGCTAGGTATTGCCGTGATCGGATTAGCTATGTTACTGCCTATTCATCAAGCGTCAGGGAATTTAGATCCTGTCGGTATTTTATTTGCTTTATTAGCAGGCAGTTGTTGGGCATGTTACATTTTATTTGGGCGTAAAGCTGGTGCTATTTATGGATCTTCAAGCGTCGCTATTGGGTCGGTAATTGCTTCGTGCTTTTTATTTCCAATTGGTGTATGGCAAAGTGGTAGTGCTATGTTTTCGTTAGATCTGCTCCCTTTGGTGTTTGTTGTCTCTTTATTGGCCTCAGCTATTCCTTATGGATTAGATATGATTGCTCTACCAAAATTGCCTGCGCAAACATTTAGTACTTTAATGAGTTTATCACCCGTTTTTGCTGCGCTTTCTGGTTTAATTGTGTTGCACGAACAATTATCGAGTTATCAGTGGTTAGCAATTGTGTTTATTATTGTTTCATCAATAGGTACCGTACTCACCATGAATCGCCCAACAAAGATTGAATCGGTTAAATCAGGTAATTAAAAAAAATTATCGCGCTGTTGAAGGCGCGATTTTTTTGATAGTCTAATGTTCAATTATGACCCTTTTACAAGGAAGAAATTAAGCGTAGATTTAACGTGGAGGGAATCCCATTCCACCGCCCATTAAACCTTTCATCTGGCGCATCATCTTCATCATGCCACCACCTTTCATTTTCTTCATCATTTTTTGCATATCGTCAAACTGTTTTAAGAGTTTATTCACATCTTGTACTTGGGTTCCTGAACCCATTGCAATTCGACGCTTACGTGAACCTTTAATGATTTCAGGATTTGCACGCTCTTTGAGCGTCATTGAGCCAATAATTGCTTCCATTTTGATAGTGATTTTATCATCCATTTGTGCTTTGATATGATCCGGCAGTTGGCCTACACCAGGTAATTTTGCCAGCATTGCACCCATACCGCCCATATTGCGCATCTGTTTAAGTTGATCTTGAAAATCATTAAAATCAAATTTATCGCCTTTTTTCAATTTTTTGGCGATTTTTTCTGCTTTCTCGCGATCGACATTACTTTGTAATTCTTCAATTAACGAAATAACATCACCCATACCCAAAATACGAGAGGCAATACGATCAGGATAGAATGGTTCTAAAGCATCGGTCTTTTCACCCATCCCCAAAAATTTAATTGGTTTGCCAGTAATATTGCGAATAGAAAGCGCTGCACCACCACGAGCATCCCCATCAACTTTAGTTAAAATCACACCAGTGAGTGGTAATGCATCATTGAAAGCTTTCGCGGTATTGGCTGCATCTTGTCCGGTCATGGCATCCACAACAAACAGGGTTTCAATTGGGTTTATTGCTTGATGAAGAGCCTTGATTTCGTCCATCATGTCATTATCGACATGTAAACGACCTGCGGTATCGACAATAAGTACGTCAAAAAATTGTAGTTTAGCGTGTGAAATGGCTTTATTTACAATATTAACTGGTTTTTCATTAACATCAGATGGAAAAAATTCGACATCAATGGCTTTAGCTAGTGTTTCTAACTGCTTAATTGCCGCTGGTCGATAAACATCGGCAGATACAACCAGTACTTTTTTCTTCTGTTTTTCTTTTAAGAATTTGGCCAGTTTTGCAACACTGGTGGTTTTACCTGCACCTTGTAAACCAGCCATTAAGATTACTGCGGGTGGCTGGGTTGCTAAATTGAGTGAACTGTTAACTTCTCCCATTGCAGCCGTCAGTTCGGCTTGAACTATTTTAATAAACTCTTGGCCTGGTGTTAGGCTTTTATTGACATCTAAACCTACAGCTTTTTCTTTAACTTGATTAATAAATTCACGAACAACAGGTAGCGCAACATCGGCTTCAAGTAGAGCCATTCGGACATCGCGCAGTGCTTCTTTAATATTATCTTCAGACAGTCGTCCACGACCACTAATATTGCGAAATGTCTGTGATAAACGGTCGGTTAAATTCTCAAACATGTTAACTCTCAATAAATAAAAAAATTTTGATTATCATATCAGAAAATTTTAAGAAGTCCCATGATCATAATTGTGTATTGACTTGACACCAAATTATCTTCCTGTTCAAATGAAGATAGATAAACAAAGGTGTATTACTTATAAAAAGTAATGAAGAGATAGAATAAATACAAAAGGAGAAAAATTGAATATGGCAAAAGTGATTCAAACCGAAAAAGCCCCAGCAGCAATCGGACCATATGTTCAGGCACTCGATTTAGGCAATATGCTATTTGCATCAGGGCAGATTCCTTTAGTCCCTGAAACGGGTGAAATGCCAGATTGTGTTAAAGAACAAGCAAAACAAAGTTTAGCCAATGTTAAAGCAATAATCACATCGGCAGGTTATCAAGTGAGTAATATCGTTAAAACAACTATTTTTTTAGCTGATATGAATGATTTTGCTGCTGTTAATGCGGTTTATGAAGCATTTTTTATCGAAAATAATGCCGGATTCCCTGCACGTTCTTGTGTACAAGTTGCTCGTATTCCTAAAGATGCAAAAGTTGAAATTGAAGTCATTGCTGCTAAATAATTTTAACTAGTTTGATTAGCACTAAAAAGTGCTAATCTTTGTCAAAAAGTTTCAGGTAAACCCTACGTTTTAGTATAAAATTGAACTTAAATTGAATAATTTTTTCATTTAATATATCGTTGATTATTCTTATCAAAAATGATTGAAATTCCTAATGAAAATTCAATTGAATTATTTACAGTTGAACTTGTATTTAGTGATTGATTGCCAATTGAGTTGATGCAATAATCTACAGTTATGAGTTATTGTGTCAATTAGGTTGTAATATGTTTGAAAAAGTAGAGTCCTATGCAGGGGATCCAATTTTATCTTTAGTTGCTGAATTTAATAATGATCATCGTGAAAGTAAAACTAATTTAAGTATTGGTTATTATTATGATGAAAATAGTGTTGTCCCTCAATTGGAGTGTATTAAAATCGCTCGTGATTATATTTATCATAATCAACAAGATGCACAACTTTATTTACCAATGAGCGGTTTACCCTCTTATTGCCAAGCAATTCAGTCATTGCTATTTGGTGAAGAGCATTCAGCCTATAAAGATAAACGTATTGCAACTATACAAACATTAGGCGGATCAGGAGCACTAAAAATCGGTGCTGATTTTTTATATCGTTATTTTCCTAATTCACAAGTCTGGGTCAGTGATCCAACATGGGAAAATCATATTGCTATTTTTGGTGGCGCAGGTTTTAAAGTTAATACCTATCCCTATTTTGATTCACAAACATGTGGAGTTAAATTTGACTCAATGCTTGAAACATTGGAACAATTGCCTGCCAAAAGCATTGTATTACTGCATCCTTGTTGTCATAACCCAACGGGCGCAGATTTAACACCATCACAGTGGGATAAAGTAATTGCTGTATTACAAACACGTGATCTCATTCCATTTATGGATATTGCTTATCAAGGATTTGGTGAAAGTATTGAAAGTGACAGTTACGCAATTAAAAAAGCAGCTGAAGTGGGGCTTTGTGGTTTTATAAGTAACTCGTTTTCCAAAACATTTTCACTTTATGGGGAACGTGTTGGGGGGTTATCTGTGTTGTGTGAAAATGATGAAGCTGCTCGTCGTGTATTAGGCCAACTTCAGGCAACGGTTCGTCGAAACTATTCTAGCCCAGCTGCTTATGGTGCCCAATTAGTCAGTTATGTTTTAAATAATTCTGAATTGAAAGCCTGTTGGGTTAAAGAAGTTGAATCAATGCGAAATCGTATTGTATTGATGCGTTCTACTTTAGTTAGTTTGTTAAAAACACAAGCGCCAGATCATAATTTTGATTATTTAGTTAAGCAGCGTGGTATGTTTAGTTATACTGGTTTTAGTAAACAACAAGTCACACAATTAAAAGATAATTTTGCTGTTTATTTGGTGGGCAGTGGAAGAATGTGTGTGGCGGGCTTAAATCACCATAATATTCATCGTGTGGCGGAAGCATTTGCTACATTAAAATAATCAAGTCACAAAAAGGAGAATATTTATGTTACGCAAGATGTTAATTCTAGTATTCGGTATTGCAATGACAACTCTCATTGTTGGATGTAATACAGTTAATGGTGTAGGCAAAGATGTTCAATCTGGTGGTAAAGCCATTTCGAAAACGGCTGAAAATGTTAGTGATAAATTATAATAAGGATGATTAATATATATTAATCATTTATAGATTATAAAAAGTAAAATGCGACATATTATAGTAGTTATATTTTTTTTACTTACTGGGTGCGGTTCGTTAAATTTTCGAACTGCACCTTTAACTGTTGAAAACTGTCATTATTCAAGTATGATTAATACGGAATTTGTATTAAATCCTTTGCCGTCAAATGTATTAAGTTATCCACATATTTATATTGCTCAAAGTCGACAAAGTAAACATTTACCAGCAAGTTATGCCGGCATGAAAGGAAAACTGACGGGTAATATTGAGGGTCGCGATTATCCTAAACAAACATTTTGGCGAGCGCAATCCTTATTTGATAGGGCTACATTATATGATGATGGCTATGATGATCTCTATATAAGTCCCACGCAAAAAGAAGCTCGTGACCGTAAAGCGAAATTTGTAGTAAGACAAGCGATTTTGCAAAACTGCCAGCTTATTTATATTGCTATTGATTCTTTGGCAAAAGATAGGGATAATCCTGCATTAATTGAATCTAACGATTTATCAATAAATAGATAAGATATTATATAAAGACAAATAACTAATAGTATTATTGGTTGAATTGATATTTATAGTATCGAGTTTATTAACAAAATTTATTTCTCTTTCTTATTTAATTTTTGATAATTATTCTTTAGAATTGTTTTTATATTGTAAAGATTATCAATGCTACGTTTAATATGTTAGATTTAGCTTTTTTTATCGTTTATTACAATTTGATATCGAATCAACGTAATATATGAAATTTTACAAGGGCAATTATTCATACATGTACTTTGATTCCCTATATGTTAATGTCATTATGGGTTGAAAATACATATTGTTAATATGGCATAGAGATAATAGAGACTATTATAATAGTTGTGTTATCTGCTAATTTTTTTAAGGAAATAAAATGTCATCAAGTTTTGAATCAACTTTGAATGGAAACGTCAAAAAGGCCGTTATCCCTGTTGCCGGTCTTGGTACTCGAATGTTACCTGCTACTAAAGCCATTCCTAAGGAAATGTTACCTGTGGTTGATAAACCACTTATTCAGTATGTAGTAAAAGAGTGTATTGCGGCAGGCATTACTGAGATCATTTTTGTTACCCACTCATCAAAAAATTCAATTGAAAACCACTTCGATACTAGTTTTGAATTAGAAGCAATGTTAGAAGCGCGTGTTAAACGTCAACTGTTACAAGAAGTACAAAGTATTTTACCTAAAAATGTAACAATAACGAGTGTTCGACAAGGTTTAGCCAAAGGACTTGGTCATGCCGTATTGTGTGCTTATCCTTTGGTTGGCGATGAACCTTTCGCGGTTGTGCTACCAGATGTGATTATTGATGAGTATGAAAGCGATCTAACAAAAGATAATTTAGCGGCAATGATTAATAATTATCATGAGACCAAGCATAGTCAAATTATGGTTGAGCCAGTACCGAAAGAGTTAGTTTCTTCTTATGGGATTGTCGACTGCCATGGTCAAGAATTGTCTGCTGGTGCTGTTACACAAATGTATAGTGTCGTTGAAAAACCATCAGTTGAAGAAGCTCCATCCAATCAATCGGTTGTTGGGCGTTATGTTTTATCTGAAAAAATCTGGCCTTTACTTGCTAAAACACCATTAGGTGCAGGTGGCGAAATTCAACTCACGGATGCAATTGCAATGTTACTTAAAGAGGACTCCGTTGATGCATATTGTATTAAAGGCCGGAGTCATGATTGTGGTAATAAATTGGGTTATGTACAAACCTTTGTACAATACGCAATGCGTCATAAAAGCTTAGGCGATGATGTTACTGCATGGTTAAAAACAATTTAAACATTAATTTTTGAATAAAAAAGGACGCTCTAAACGTCCTTTTTTATTCTGCGTATTCTTTACTTAAATTAAACATCCGACTGTTCATTTTCAAGAGAAATATTTGGATCATAGAAAGTATTCATATCCATAAGTCCCACTTCGCGATCGGTAGCGACTGCCGCAGTCATTGCCCCAGATACGTTGGCTAGTGTACGTGCCATATCAATGATTGGATCGACCGCCAGAACCATACCAATTAATGGGAAGTATTCAGCCATGCCCATACCAGATAAAACCACTGTTGCAGCAACTGTTGCTGTACCAGGAATACCAGCAATACCAATTGAACCAATGACGACTACAATTACCAACATAATATAAAATTGGAAATTAGTATCAATACCCACCATATGCGCAACCATAACAGCAAGTAATGCAGGAAAGAAACCAGCACAGCCATTCATACCCATAGTACTACCAAGTGAACCGACCAAATTTGCTGTGCCTGTATTGACTCCCATACGTACCGTTAAAGTTGAGATAGTCATGGGTAATGTACCAACTGACGAACGGCTTGTAAAAGCTAATAACCACGTTCCCATTGCTTTTTTAATAAACATGACAGGTGATATACCGTGAATCATAACAACTAAAACATGCACAATTAACATGATCAATGTGGCAATGTAGATGGCTGCAACAAAACCTGATACTTCAACAATTGCAGGTATACCATTAGAAATAATGGTTCTAGCTAGAAGGGCGATGACTGCATATGGCATATACTTAATGATGGTCATGGCAATTGACATCACAATTTTATAAAGTGCTTCAATAAAGGTTTTAAACAGAGCAATCGGTTGTGGATTTTTCTTTTCCATTCGATTGGCAGCAATCCCCATAAGAGCAGAAAAGATAACTAATCCAACAATATTTTCTTTAACCATTGATGCAATGATATTACTTGGAATAAGGTTTACAAAAGTATCAATTATATTAGTGTATTGTTTAGCTTGAGCATGATGCTCAGTTGTAGAGCTGATTTCTCCTAATTCAAACAAATTAGCCAAAGCAATACCAACTATACAAGCAATTGCAGTGGTAAACAGTAACCAGAATATCCCTCTAAATGCGATTTGTGGTAGGTTTTCTTTACCAGAAAAATCAATAATGACTTTAACAATAGAGACAAATATCAAAGGAATGACTAGCATGCGAATAAAGGCAATAAAAGCACGTCCAAAAAGGCCATACCATGTAGCTGTCTCTTGCATCCAAACATTTGATGTATCAGGGAATCCTGCTGCAGCTTGTATACCTAAACCAAGCACTGCACCAAGTATTAACCCAACTAACATACGAAGAGAAAAATTAATTTTTTTATCTTGTAACGGTTTCATCACTCCAAAAAAACAAACTAGCAGTAGTCCAATACCAATTAAAGTTTGATAGTGTGTGATAGATAGGAACTTTTCAAAAAAAGTTCCTTGAAAAATGGGATCTGACATAATTGCCCCTTTATTGTGATAATTTAATCATCGAATAAAATCATATTAATAATCTTACTTAATTTATGATGCACTGATTTTTGTATCAAGTAAGATAATTTGTATTATTTAGGTGTTGTCATTAACAATGACAATTTAACTATTATTATTTAGCTATTGAACCTGCAATATTTAAAATGTCCCATGGTCTTGAAAATGGCGGTGCATAAAGAAAGTCCATCATTGCTAATTCATCAATTTTTATTTCTGCCCAAATGGCAGTTGCTAACGTATTTACTCGTAAAACAGCGCCACTACCACCTACAATTTGTCCACCTAAAATGGTGCGGGTCTCGGCGTGATAAATTACTTTGGCTGTTACCTCAGTTTGCCCTGCAACATAGTTACTGTGATTTTTATCCTTAACAATAACTGTTTTATAAGCAATACCCGCTTTTTGAGCTTCTTTTTCGGTTAAGCCTGTTCGTCCTGCCTCAATATCAAACGCTTTAAATGCTGATGTACCGATGGTTCCAGGGAATTGACTCTGTCCACCTCCTAGATTTTCACCAACTATCTTGCCCAGTTTGTTCGCACCTGTGGCAAGAGGAATGTAAACCATCTCTTTGCTGACTTTATGCTGCAATGCAGCGCAGTCACCTGCTGCATAAATATCTGGAAAGTTTGTCCGTCCATAGCTATCGGTAATAATAGCGCCATTTGGTAGCATATTAAGACCAATATTTTGATAAATTTCACTGTTAGGTTTTACTCCAGTTGCGATAATAACCATGTCAGCAAGATAAGTATCTTTATTGGTAATTACGTGAGTGACATGCTGTTCTCCTATAAAACCTTGTACTTGTTCTTGTAGATGTAAATCACAATGTTGTTTAATGTTCTTTGCAATTACATCGGTAATTTGTGCATCGAATGCATCGACCAGTACTCTATCATCTAACTGAATTAATTTGACTTGCTTATTTAAAGCAACAAATGACTCGGCAATTTCAAGTCCTATAAAGCCTGCACCAACTACAATGACGTTTTTTACTGCTGGATCGGATAATGCTTGTTTAATGGCTAAACCATCATTGAGATCGCGTAAAGTAAAAATATTTTTCAATTTATAATTTGTAAAATTTGGAATGATAGGGCTTGCACCAACGGCAATTAATAATTTGTCATAATTATCATCAAAACATTCATCTGTATTAATATTTTTAATCGTTAGTTTTTTTTGTATGCTATCAATAGCGACAACTTGGTGACGTGTTTTTATTTCAATACCATCTTGTTGGAATTGTTGTGGTGTACGGGATATCATTTCATTAGCATCAGTGAAATGATCACCGATAAAATAAGGTAAACCACAAGCTCCAAACGATACAATGTCAGTTTTTTCATAAATACGAATGGTAGCATTAGGGTTCATTCTTTTGGCTTTAGCAGCAGCACTCGCTCCTGCAGCTTGAGCGCCAATGATGATTATTTTCATCTAATTTTCTCCTTAGGGCTCAGATTCTCAATAATGACAATCCTATCATAGGTTATAACATATGTGTGCGACAGATAATGACTTATTATGAATATTAATCAGTCGTACATTTGAAAACAAAATATTAAAGGTCTAAAGCGATAATTAATTCCTTTTTAGCCCTATTTTTGTCAAAAAGTTTCAGGTTAACTATACGTTTGAGTATAATTTATTAGATCTTTAATTAAATCAATTTGTAAATTAGAATCATTTAACGCATGAATATAATGAAACTTTTTGCCTCCAGCCTGTAAAAATAGTTCTCGATTTTCTTCGTTAATTTCGTAAATGGTTTCAATACAATCCACAGAAAATCCAGGACAAATAACATGAAGATATTTAACGCCATCATGTGCTAACTTTTCCAAAAAATCACTGGTATTTGGCGTAACCCATTTTCCTTTACCAAATTTAGATTGATAAGCCATTTCAATGGGAATATTAATGCCATTAGCTTCACATTTCTCAATTAATAATAATGTGGTTAGTTGGCAACGCTCTATGTAATCATCTTTACGTTTATGAATATAACGTTCAGGAATTCCGTGATAAGATAGTACTAATATCTCGGGCTCTCCTTGCTCTTCAAATGCTTGTTTAATTTGCAAATATAGAGCATTAATATAACTTGGATGATCAGCATAATCGCGGATGTAATGAATATTATTGGTTATTGATTGAGATGATTTAATTGTCTTTAGTTTATCAAGCACCGCTAATGTTGTTGTGGTCGAATATTGGGGAAATAATGGTAATACCGTTATTTTCTTACACGATTGCAGTTTATTTAAGGCAAATTGAAGATTCGGCTCGCCATAGGTCATGGCTAATTGACAATGAATATTAGGTAATTCCTGTTGTAATTTGTCACACAGTTGTTGGCTATAATGCATCAATGGTGATGAATTATCTATCCAAATTTTTTTATAGTGGTTAATAATATAAGGTACTCGTTTTGGTAACACTCGATACTTTAAAATTGGATACCAAAAAAAAGCAGGCAAATCCACTACATGCCTATCTAGTAAAAATTCGGTTAAATAGTGTTTTATTGCATCAGGCGTGACAGCGCTTGGCGTTCCGAGATTAACCAGTAATAACCCTTGTTTTTTATCCATAGCTAATCCTTATTTTGAACAAAGATAATGGTTTATAATACCAAGAAGCCGATCTAATGCACCTTGATTTTGCTTTAATACTTGGTAGGCATTTTCACCAATTTGTTGGCTATCTGTTTTATTATTTAATAGGTTGTTTACTACTAAATATAAAGCTTCTGCTGTGCTGTCACAAATTATCATTCCGTTTGCAGCAATTAACTGTTCGCAGATGATTTTAAAATTGAAAAAATATTGACCGCTAATAATTGGAATATGATGTAAGGCTGGTTCTAGAGGATTATGTCCACCATGGTCGACTAAGCTACCACCAACAAAGGCAATATCTGCCATGCTATAAAGTTCTAACAGTTCACCCATGGTATCACCCAAGACCACTTGTGTTTGATTGGTTGGAATTTGGTTCGAACTTCGGGTTATATAATTAAGCTCATTATTTTTAATGAGTTTTTCGACTGTTTTAAAACGTTCAGGATGACGGGGCACTAGGATTAATAATAAATCAGGATGCTGTAACAATAATTGTTTAAATGCTTTTAAGATGATTTCATCTTCACCATCATGGGTACTAGCCGCAATAAAAACGGGACGGTTCAATTGCCATTGTTGTTTTAAATTAGCAATTTTTTGTTGTTGCTCAGTTGTTAAATTGATATCGAACTTAATACTGCCCGTTACGGTTAGATGATCGCTGGGTAAACCTAATGCTGTAAAGCGTTCACCATCTTGCTTATTTTGTGCGGCAACCATGCTGATTTTTGCTAATAATCGGTTAATGGTTGTGCCTAGCTTACTGTAACGATTTGCTGAGCGTTCGGACAAGCGAGCATTAGCAATAATCAAAGGGATAGCGTTCTTATGGCATTGGCTAATAAAATTAGGCCAAAGTTCGGTTTCCATAATAATGACTAATTTGGGTTGGGTTATTTTTAAAAAACGTTTGATAGCGCACGGTAGGTCATATGGTAAATAGACATGGCTCACACTGTCTTTTAATAATGATTTAACTCGCTCAGAGCCTGTTGGTGTCATGGTTGTAACGGTAATGGGCAAAGCGGGATATCGTCGCTGCAATGCTTTAATAAGTGGAACAGCGGCAATGGTTTCACCCACGGATACCGCATGGACTAAAATACCATTTGCTTTCACTTTATTTTTGCAAAAACCATACCGTTCAAACCAACGTTTACGGTATGCTGGTGCTTTGTGGCTGCGCCAAAGTAATCTTATCCATACCAATGGCTGAATAAGATAGAGTAAAATGGTATAAAGTAATTGCATATCAATTAGTTCTTAAGCTTAAAAAAATGTTGGCGATAATAAATAAGCTCGGCAATTGAATCACGAATATCATCAAGCGCTTGGTGGGTACTTTGCTTTGTAATTCCTTTTAAAATTTCAGGTTTCCATCGTTTAGCTAATTCTTTTATGGTACTGACGTCTAAATAGCGGTAATGAAAATAACTTTCTAAATTAGGCATATAGTTAAATAGAAAACGACGGTCTTGACCAATAGTGTTACCGCAAATTGGTGAGCTGTTTGCAGGTACCCACTGTTTTAAAAATTCGATAGTTTGTTGTTCTGCTTGTTGTTCATTAACGGTACTTTTACGTACTCGTTCAATTAAACCAGATTTGCCGTGGGTATTTTTGTTCCAATCATCCATTAAGGCTAATTGATCGTCGGATTGATGAATGGCAATAACAGGGCCTTCAGCTAAAATGTTTAAATTAGAATCAGTTACAATAGTTGCAATTTCAATAATACGATCGGTTGCTGGATTAAGCCCAGTCATTTCAAGATCGATCCAAATAAGATTATTGCTGTTAATTTGTGATTGTGTGGTCATAATTTGTTATAGAAGTTTTCTTTTTGATGCCGAGTAGTGTAGCATAACTGTCAAACTGTTTTAGCAAAAATTAGTGACTGTGGCAAAAAATCAACTATCTAAAAATCAAAAAAGACGCGTGGCGGCTAAACACCAACAACGATTAGAAACCAAACAAAATGAAAATCTGTCAAATTTTTCATCGCCCCGTGATGGTGTGGTAATAAGTCGTTTTGGTAAGTCGGCTGATGTCGAAGATAACGCTCGAAACATTTATCGCTGTAGTATTCGGCGCACTTTACCATCGTTAGTGACAGGCGACAAAGTCGTGTGGCGCGAAAGTTTGGAGCCCAATACCAATGGCATTATTGAGGCGGTACATGCAAGGCATTCTGAGTTGGTTCGTCCTGATTTTTATGACGGGGTTAAACCAGTGGCCGCCAATGTTGATCAAATAGTGATTATTTCAGCGGTTTTGCCTGAATTATCACTTAATATTATTGATCGTTATTTAGTGGCTTGCGCAGTAACCGATATTGAGCCAATCATTGTCTTAAACAAAATTGATTTATTAAGTGATGAACAACGAGTAGAAGTTGAGAAGCAATTAACTATTTATACAAATATTGGCTATCAAGTTTTATATGTTTCTTGTCAGAATCACCAAGGAATTGCTGCATTGCAGGCTGTCTTGCAGGATAAAATATCCATTTTAGTTGGGCAGTCAGGTGTCGGTAAATCAAGTATTATTAATTTATTATTACCACATCAATTGCAATCGGCTATAACTGGAAATATTTCTGAATTATCCGGTCTTGGACAACATACTACTACTTCAACCAGACTTTATCATTTGCCAAACGGAGGTGATATTATTGATTCACCAGGTATTCGTGAATTTGGTTTATGGCATCTAGAACCAGAACAGGTAATTAGTGGTTTTAAAGAGTTCGATGACTATTTAGGTGGATGTCAATTCCGTGATTGTAATCATCTTGATACACCAGGTTGCTTATTACAACAAGCTGTAAGAGATGGCAAAATCGCACTTTCAAGATTAGATAATTATCATCGAATTTTACAGACCATGAAAGAAGTAAAAGCTAGAACGAATAAAAGTTATAAATAACCGTTTATGGTGAATTTGAATATCGTTAATTTTAATTGATTCAAACGTTTTTGTTATTACAACAAGTAAGGGTTGCTTACATTATTTAAATAGCAATTATGGGCAACCCTTTAATATTAAAGCATCAGTTTTTTACAGCAAAACCAATTGCTAAATATGCAAAACCTTGGAATATAAGGTCAATACCTAAAAACATTCCCAATACCCAAAGACTATCATATGGCCAGCCAGTAATTATCATCAAACCTAAAATTAGGGTTATAATACCAGAAGTGAGTACCCATCCCCAACGCGGTAAATTTCGATTACTAAAAGAGGCAAAAATTTGCGTAAATCCACTCATAATTAGCAATATTGCTATCACTAAAGTTAAAGCTGATGAAACCGCAATCGGCCGGAAAAAAGAGATTAAGCCAACAATAATGTATAAAATTCCCATTATTGCCCATAATGCCGTTTGACTAAAGCCTTTAAGGTTAAATGAATTTATTGTTTGTGCGATTCCTGCAATTAAAATTAATGTACCAATAAAATAGACAGAAAAAACAGTAGCCATGAACTGATAGCCTAAGGCTAAACATCCTAATACAATTAAAATAAAGCCAACTACGATTAACCAATTTGATTTTTGTTTTATATATTGAACGTTGTTTTCATCAGATATCATATTATTTTCCTGCTTTTATATTTAAGTTTACATTTAAATAAAATATCTTTCTGATCATAGAGTTGCTAATCATAGTTAGCAGCAGAAAAGAAAGATCGCGGAGGTAATGATTACTACTGATCTGTGGTATTCTTTAGGTGTACCACAGATCTTACTACTTATTGAATAACTTAAAAACTACGATGAAACTACTCTTTATCTTTCAATGCTTCATCTAATGTTGAGAAGAACATTAGTTTATTGGGGATAGGTACAATTTTGGCGCGAGCTAATGTTTTTAATGGCTGAAATTGCAATTCACAAATTGATAAATCAACGTGTTCTGGCAATTCATCAATAAAATGTATTAAGGCATTAAGTCCACCAGCGTCCAGAATTGGTACGGCATCCCATTGTAATATAATATGCTCATATCCGTTAATTTTTTTATAAAGCTCAACAAAAGTTTTTTCTGCCGCAGCAAAAAACAGTGGGCCATTAACACGTAAAACTAAGGTTTTATCATCACTTCGATTTAACTCAACTAAGCGGGTCATTCGAGCAATACGGCGCATAAATAATATGGAAGCCAATACTATGCCAAGTGTAATTGCTATAACCATATCAAATAATACGGTAAGTGACATACAGATTAACATAATTAAAATATCATCTTTAGGTGCGCATTTGATGATATATATCACTCGTTGCACGGCACTCATATTCCAAGCCACTATTAATAGCAGAGCGGCCATTGCTGATAGTGGAATATAAGATAAAAGTGGTGCAAAGCAAATAAGAGCAAGTAATACTACTAATGAATGTAATACGGCTGCAATAGGTGATGTAGCACCAGCCTTAACATTCGCAGCTGATCGTGCGATAGCGGCGGTAGCCGAAATGCCACCAAAAAACGGTGCAATAATATTGCCTAAACCTTGACCAATAAGTTCACTGTTTGAGTGATGTTTTGTGTGGGTCATCTCATCTAACACTACAGCACAAAGCAGTGATTCAATAGCGCATAACATTGCCATAGTCAATGAAATCGGAAGTAAAGCAGAAAGTGTCGTCCAATCCCAATTAAATTCAGCATTTTCCCATGGTAATACAAATTCAGGTAGTACCGAAGGAATACCATGACCAATAGTATTATCAGCAAGTGTATAGGTAAATCGTGAGCCTATGGTTTCAATCTGATAGCCGAATTGATTAAATATAAACATGACAATAATACCTGCAACTAATGCTGGTAAGTGACCAGATATCTTCACTCGAAATTTTGGCCATACAATTAATACAATTAGCGTTACCATTCCGACAATTGTGTCTGCAATATTAATGGATGGTAAAGTCTTAGCTAATTCAATAACTTTGCTTATATAACTTTCAGGCATATGTTCAAGAGTCAAACCGAAGAAATCTTTGATTTGCATAGTAGCAATGGTAATTGCTATGCCTGAGGTAAAACCTAATACTACAGGTAATGGAATATATTCAATTAATCTTCCTAATCGAATCATGCCCATCAATATTAGAAAAACGCCCGATAATAATGTTGCAATTAATAATCCAGATAAACCATATTGTAATGATACTGGATATAAGATAACGACAAATGCGGCGGTAGGTCCAGAAACACTAAAACTAGATCCTCCCGTTAGAGCAATAACAAAACCGGCTATAATTGCGGTATAAAGTCCATGTTGTGGTGGAACGCCACTGGCAATTGCAAGAGCCATTGCTAGTGGTATAGCGATAATACCAACGGTTATCCCCGCTATTAAATCTTTGATAAAGCGCGTTGTGTTATAAGGGGTAGTTATACATGCTGAAATAAATGCACAGCTAATTTTGGTGCCAGAAAGGCCATATAATTTCATTATTTTTGATTAATTAAATGCAAGTTATCTTGAATGCTTAATAAGATAATCTTTTTTACAAAAAATAAAAGAGCGTTATGAAAATAATCATCTTCTTTTTGTAAAATTTTACTATAAATCAAGTTTAGAGAAGCGGCTGTGTTAATATACGAAAAGAATGTTGATTTTTGTGGCATCTATTGACCACTTTTTCATCTTAATCCTAATTGCGTTTATATTAGTATTTAAATGGAGATAAAAATATGATTATGCTCGGTTCGCGTAACTTATTGACTGTTTTTCTATTTACTTTTACTTCATTAAGTTTTGCTCAAACCAATGTGATTGCTGGTTCCAAAACAGCTTACCAATACAATTCTAACCAAACTCTTACTTCTGCTCCAACAAACTATCAAGCTTTTTATATTGATCATATTGGGCGCCATGGTTCGCGGTATATAAGTAAATCAAAGCATGAAGATCTTGCTTATCACATTCTATCATTGGCTGACAGTCAACAACAATTGACTGATTCAGGAAAAGATCTTCTTAGGCAAGTCACTATCCTTAAGCAATTAAATCAGAACCACTATGGTCAGCTTACCAATCTGGGTCGCAAAGACATTAGTTTGATAAGTAACCGAATGCTGGAAAATAATCCAACAGTATTTAAAGGACAAAAAATTGAAGTTATTTCAAGCAGTTCTCCAAGAGCAAAAGAAACGGCAGAAATTTTTATTGATTCTTTTAAAGCTAAATACCCTAATATTCATGTGGCTCAACAACCAGACAATGAACAAACATTATTGCGCTTTTTTGAGTATTCTCCTGCTTATAGTGAATATAAAAAAAGTAAAGCAGTGAAAGATGCCGTGAAATCTATTGAGTATGCTTCTCAAACTAAACAGATGAGTAAACAAGTTGCCAAAGGCATTTTTAAAAAATCTTTTTTAATTAAGTTAAAAAAGGGATTGGATGAATCTGAGGATACATTAGTAAAAACATCGGATTTTGTTATTGCAGTATACCAATTGTATCAAGAATTGCAGGCTTTTTCGCCACAAGTTTTAACGGACAATCATCTTGATTTAGATCGTTATTTTTCAGCAGAACAAAAGACATGGCTTAATACAGTTGTTACTACAAAAAATTATTTGCAAATAGGCCCTGCCTTTGATGCTACAGGTATTCAAATTAAAATTGCTGCACCATTATTATGGGATATGATTCACTCTGCTGATAAGGCAATAGTTGATAATAATGTGGATGCTAATTTGCGCTTTGCGCATGCTGAAACGGTTTCACCATTAGCCACTTTACTTGAAATTGAAGGCTCTGCTAATGTTACTAAAACACTGTTTAATTATCCTACTGTATGGCGAGCAGATAAAATTATCCCTATGGGGGCGAACATTCAATGGATTTTTTATAAAAGTAAGCAAACTCATCAACCGATTTTAATCAAAGTATTACTAAATGAGCGAGAGGTACATTTACCTATTAAAACCGATAGTTACCCTTATTATCGATGGAATGATGTAAAACAATTTTATGTTAATAAACTGAATAAATTAGATTTAGATGAGAACCAGTCAGCAATAGAGATGTTAAAAAATCTAAAATAAATTAACAACTATAAATATTATGTCCTTATATCAGGGCATAATATTCAATATTGCGATTATATTAGACTTGTAGCCAGAATGTTACTGGTCCATCATTTATCAAAGAAACCTGCATGTCAGCTGCAAATTGTCCTGTTTGTGTATTAATTTTCTTTTTACATTGTTCAACAAAAAATTGATATAGTTTATTGGCTTCATCCGGTTTTGCACCTTTAGTAAAACTAGGGCGCATACCCTTTTGTGTATCGGCTGCTAGTGTAAATTGAGAAACAACTAATAGTTCACCATTAGTTTGACTAACATTTAAATTCATTTTGCCTTCATTATCACTAAATATTCGGTACCCTAGAACTTTTTCACATAAGCGTATTGCTTTTTGCTCATTATCTTCTTGTTCTACACCTAATAATACTAGTAATCCATGATTAATCTGTCCAATAACTTGATTATCAACAGTAACACTAGCTTGTTTAACACGTTGGATTAAGGCGATCATAAAATAATTACTCTGGTAATGATTGATTTTCAACTGCGTGCTTTTTGCGATTAAAGTCCGTTAAAGTTGCTGCAAACTCAGCGCCAAACAAAACAATGCACCAAGAAAAATAGATCCAAACTAACATAATGGGAATTGATGATACAACTCCATAAATAAGTTGATAAGTTGGGAAAGAAGTTATATACAGCGCAAATGCTCGTTTTCCTAATTCAAATAATATTGCTGCGACAATGGCTCCAACTATGGATTCTTTAAAAGGTACTGATTCAGTAGGAATAATACTATAAAGCAACCAGAAACCAGCTACAGATATAAAAAATGGTAAAGAACTGAATAGAAAGTTACCTGTGGTCGCAGTAGAAAGCCATTTTAGTGAAAACACATAAGAACTTATTGCAACACTTGAACCAGCTAAAATAGGGCCTAAAGTTAATATGGTCCAATACATCGTTAGATTGTACATGAATGATCGCTTACGCTTGGTTTTCCATATGTGATTTAGCGCAGTATTAATTGAATTAATTAATAGAAGCGATGTAACAATTAAACCGATTACCCCCATAAAGGTCATTTTTTTAGTATTGCCAATAAATTGTTCTAAATAATTCTCGATAGTGTCACTAGCCGTTGGAACCAAGTTGTTATAAATTATTTTTTTTAATGAAAGACTGACCTCATCAAACATAGGAAAAGCAGAGAGTAGAGAAAATATAACAGTAATAAGTGGCACTAAAGCAAGGATTGTTGTATAAGCTAACCCAGCAGCAGATGTTGTTAAACGGTCTTGATTTATACGCAACCATAACATTTTAGTAAACAACTGTATCTTTTTGAATGATTTCATATTTTTCTTTTTAGTTAGAAATAATACAATCATTAATCCCATTATTTTTTAATGAGTTTAATGCCTTATCTGCCTCATTTTTATTAGTATATTGTCCTGCAGTGACTCGATATAATTGACCAGAAGATATACTACCACTGATGCCAATCATTGCAATTCTTGCTTTAAGGGTTTCGGCGTTAGCTTTATCTTTGAATGCTCCGCATTTCAATATCCATTTATTTGCAGTACCAACATTTTGCGTAGTTATAGATGAAGTGGTTTCTTGTTTGGTCACACTATTATTTTTAGTCGGCGGCGTGACAGGACGTGAGTTATTGACAAAGCTATCTAAAATTTGTTGCCGTTCACTTGCTCTTGAATCATAACTAGCATTTGGAGTTTCAAGTTCTTTAAGATAAGTCCAACGTTCTTGCGGTCGTTCTGGTAATGTTATTGCCGGAGGTTGGGTTTTTACTTTTGGGGGTTTAACTGGTTGAGTTGGTTTGTTATTCGCAACGTAATAGAGAATAGTAGAAAATAGAATAATGATAATAATGGCCAAAAATATCATTAAATTAGGCTTATTTCGTGAATTATTTTTTTTTGATCGGCTCTTTTTTCTTACATAATCACGCTGAACCACAATATACTCTCTTATTAATATCGAATAACGGATTAGTATACAAATAAAAAAAGTGGCTTACACCACTTTTTATTATTCCTTCTAACTATAATAGTTAATAGATAACAGCATTAAGCCAATGCTTTAATCTGCTTAATTAAATTCGCTTTATGACGTGCAGCTTTGTTTTTGTGGATTAAGCCACGAGCCGCTTGACGATCAACAACTGCCTGCATGTCTTTGAATGCTACTTCAGCTGTTTGTTTATCACCAGCTGCAACAGCTGCGTAAACTTTTTTAATATAAGTACGCATCATTGAACGGTTACTAGCATTATGTTTACGGCGTTTTTCGGATTGAACCGCACGTTTCTTAGCTGATTTGATATTAGCCAAAGTCAACTCCCAAGTTTAGATAAAAATTACATATTAATAAGGCGGCAAAATATGCCTGATTTTCTCTCTATTGTCAATGCTGTTATATAAAATTTTTTACCTTGATAACAAATTTTTTATTTCTATCAGATGTTCAGTATGTGAACAATAATGGTTGTAACCTAAAAGAAAATTTTATGTTAGAATAGTCATAATTTTATTATATTGATATTTATAAGAGGAAGTCACATGTCTATTATTAGAATGCAAGATCTTGATCTAAAAGGAAAACGTTTATTTATTCGTTCAGATCTTAATGTGCCAGTTAAAAATGGTAAAGTAACCTCTGATGCGCGAATTAAAGCATCACTACCGACTATTGAAGAAGCGATCAAGAAAGGTGCTAAAGTAATGGTTACTTCTCATATTGGTCGCCCAACGGAAGGGGAGTATAATCCTGAATTTTCATTACAACCCGTTGTTGATTACTTGAAAGAACATGTATCTTTCCCTGTTCGTTTAGTAAAAGATTACCTTGATGGTGTGGATGTTAAAGAGGGTGAATTAGTTGTTCTTGAAAATGTGCGTTTCAATGTTGGTGAAGGTAAAGATGATGAAACTTTATCTAAAAAATACGCTGCACTTTGCGACATCTATGTAATGGATGCTTTTGGTACTGCTCACCGTGCGCAAGCTTCAACTCATGGTGCTGGTAAATTTGCTCCTGTTGCTTGTGCAGGTCCATTATTAGCGGCTGAATTAGATGCATTAGGTAAAGCGCTTGATAATCCAGCAAGACCAATGGTTGCGATTGTTGCTGGTTCTAAAGTATCAACTAAGTTAACTGTTCTTGATTCACTTTCAAAAATTGCTGACCAAATTATTGTTGGTGGTGGTATTGCTAATACTTTCATTGCAGCAGAAGGTTATAATGTTGGTAAATCACTTTATGAAGCCGATTTAATTCCAGAAGCTAAAAAACTAATGGCTAACTGTGAAATTCCTGTGCCTACTGATGTACGCGTTGCCACTGAATTTAGTGAAACAGCTACGGCAACTGAAAAATCAGTAAAAGATGTTAAAGAAAATGAGCAAATTCTTGATTTAGGCGATAAATCAGCAGAAGTATTAGCAAATATTATTAAGAATGCAAAAACTATACTGTGGAATGGTCCTGTAGGTGTATTTGAATTCCCTAATTTCCGTCGTGGTACTGAAATTGTTGCTAAAGCAATTGCTGATAGCCAAGGTTTTTCAATTGCCGGTGGTGGAGATACATTAGCTGCAATTGATTTATTTGGTATTGAAGATAAAATCTCTTATATTTCAACTGGTGGTGGTGCTTTCCTTGAATTTGTTGAAGGTAAAAAACTTCCAGCTGTTGCAATGTTAGAAGAAAGAGCAAAAGCATAACATTTTAGTTTAAAAGTAAGGATGAGCTAATTACTCATCCTTACTACTTTTTATATTAATAAATTTATAGGTAATAAAATGGTTACAAAAATTTCTGATGTCGTTAAACCTGGTGTGGTAACTGGTGATGATGTTCAAAAGGTGTTCCAAATTGCACGTGAAAATAATTTTGCCCTACCAGCGGTAAACTGTGTTGATACAAATACAATTAATGCAGTTATTGAAACGGCAGCTAAAGTAGGTTCTCCTGTTATTGTTCAATTTTCTAATGGTGGTGCACAATTTATTGCAGGTAAAGGTTTAAAACTTGAAGGGCAAGAGTGTGCTGTGTTAGGTGCAGTATCTGGCGCTAAACATGTTCATCTTATGGCAGAAAAATATGGCGTACCAGTTATTGTACATACCGACCATTGTGCGAAAAAATTATTGCCTTGGGTTGATGGATTACTTGATGCTGGCGAAACTCATTTTGCTAAAACAGGTAAACCATTGTTTTCTTCTCATATGATCGATCTTTCAGAAGAAACATTAAAAGATAACATTGATATTTGTTGTCAATATCTTGCTCGTATGTCGGCAATGAAAATGACATTAGAATTAGAATTAGGTTGTACTGGTGGTGAAGAAGATGGTGTTGATAATAGCCATATGGATAGTTCAGCACTTTATACACAACCAGAAGATGTTGCTTATGCTTATGAACGTTTGAGCGCGATTAGCCCTCGTTTCACTATTGCTGCATCATTTGGTAATGTGCATGGTGTTTATAAACCAGGTAACGTTAAGTTGACGCCAAAAATTCTAGATAACTCACAAAAATATGTATCAGAAAAATTTAATTTACCTGAAAAATCATTGAACTTCGTGTTCCATGGTGGTTCTGGCTCTACACCAGAAGAAATTGCAGAAGCAGTAAGCTATGGTGTTATCAAAATGAATATTGATACTGATACACAGTGGGCTAACTGGGCTGGTGTTTTAGATTATTACAAAGCGAATGAAGCTTATTTACAAGGACAATTAGGTAATCCTGAAGGTCCTGATGCACCAAATAAAAAATATTACGATCCTCGTGTATGGTTACGTAAAGGTCAAGATTCTTTAGTTGCACGTTTAGAACTCGCATTTAAAGAACTTAACGCAATTAACGTTCTATAATTTGAAGGCAAAAAAAGCAGAATCTTTGGTTCTGCTTTTCATTTTTATCCTGTTTTAAATAAATCTTGCTTTTTGTATAAAGTTGTAGGATAATTCTGCCCTCATTTAACTTAGGGGAGCTGTCTATTTATTAATAGCTGTTATTAATAGAGGCGTTTGCACCCGAGAAAAGGAAAATCAAAAATGGCAAAAAAAGTACAAGCTTACATCAAGTTGCAAGTTGCGGCTGGTGCAGCGAATCCTAGTCCGCCAGTTGGTCCTGCACTAGGTCAACATGGTGTTAACATTATGGAATTCTGTAAAGCATTTAATGCAAAAACAGAAAGCATGGAAAAAGGTTTACCTATTCCTGTTGTTATTACAGTATATTCTGACCGTTCATTTACATTTGTAACTAAAACTCCTCCTGCTGCGGTTTTATTAAAGAAAGCTGCTAAAATCAAGTCTGGTTCTGGCGAACCTAACAAGAAAAAAGTAGGTAAAATTACAAGTGCTCAGATTCGCGAAATTGCTGAATTAAAAGCTGCAGATATGAATGGCGCTACCATTGAAACAATGATGCGTTCTATTGAAGGAACGGCTCGTTCAATGGGCTTGGAAGTGGAGGGTTAATCAATGGCTAAATTATCTAAGAAAGCTAAACTTATCCGCGAAAAAGTGAATGCGACTAAACAATATGAAATTAATGAAGCTATTGCTTTATTAAAAGAATTCGCAACTGCTAAATTTACAGAAAGTGTTGATGTTGCTGTTAATTTAGGTATTGATTCACGTAAATCAGATCAAAATGTGCGTGGAGCAATTGTACTTCCACATGGTACTGGTCGTAGTGTTCGCGTTGCTGTATTTACTCAAGGTGCAAATGCAGAAGCAGCTAAAGAAGCTGGCGCGGAACTAGTCGGTATGGATGATCTAGCTGATCAAATCAAAAAAGGCGAAATGGATTTTGATGTTGTTATTGCATCACCAGACGCTATGCGTGTTGTTGGTCAATTAGGTCAAATTTTAGGACCACGTGGTTTAATGCCAAATCCTAAAGTTGGTACTGTAACGCCTAATGTTGCAGAAGCAGTTAAAAATGCTAAAGCTGGTCAGATCCGTTATCGTAATGATAAAAATGGTATTATCCATACCACTATCGGTAAAGCTGATTTTGATGCAGCGAAACTTAAAGAGAATTTAGAAGCATTACTTGTTGCGTTAAAACGTGCAAAACCAGCCTCTTCTAAAGGTGTATTTGTGAAGAAAGTTAGCCTTTCTACCACAATGGGTGCTGGTGTTGCTATTGATCAAGCAACATTAAATGCAAGTGTTTAATTACTTTTGTTGATTAAACAATAAGAATCGGTTGGTGTCTGGCCTTAACCAGACCCCGTCCAAGACCGTAGGTGTAGTTGAAGTTTAACTACTTAATTTTCCTACGTAGACGGTGACAGAACCTGATAGATATAATAGAGGGATTCTGCTCATCGTGGTTATGCTAGCTACATGTGTAGCTAGTTAAAATCAGTCTAGGCTTTGCCTAGTTTAATCCAGGAGCAATACCAATGGCACTAAATCTTCAAAATAAACAAGAAATTGTTGCTGAAGTTAACGAAATCGCCAAAGGTGCGCTTTCTGCAGTTGTTGCTGATTCTCGTGGCGTAACTGTAGAAAAAATGACTGCATTACGTAAGTCTGCTCGTGAAGCTGGTGTTTATATGCGTGTTGTTCGTAATACGCTATTACGCCGTGTTGTTGAGGGAACTCAATACGAGTGTTTAAAAGATACGTTTGTTGGTCCAACTCTAATTGCATTTTCAAATGAGCACCCAGGTGCTGCAGCGCGTATTTTTAAAGCGTTTGCTAAAGAAAATGATAAATTTGAGATTAAAGCCGCAGCCTTTGAAGGTGAGTTGATTACTGCAGCGAATATTGATCGCTTAGCAACATTACCTACTTATGAAGAAGCATTAGCACGCTTGATGTCAACCATGAAAGAAGCCGCAGCTGGCAAATTGGTTCGTACTCTTGCAGCTGTTCGCGATCAAAAAGAAGCTGCTTAATTGTCAGTATGATTGTGAACGTTATTAATTAATAAAAATTGTAAATTTGGGAAACTATATTATGTCTATCACTAAAGAACAAATTTTAGATGCAGTTGCCGAAATGTCTGTAATGGACGTTGTTGAACTTGTATCAATGATGGAAGAAAAATTTGGCGTTTCTGCAGCAGCAGCTGTAGCAGTTGCAGCAGCTGGTCCAGCTGAAGCAGCAGAAGAAAAAACTGAATTTGATGTAATCTTAAAAGAAGTTGGTGCGAACAAAGTAGCTGTTATCAAAGCAGTTCGTGGTGCAACAGGTTTAGGCTTGAAAGAAGCTAAAGATCTTGTTGAATCAGCTCCAGCAACAGTTAAAGAAGGCGTTAGCAAAGCTGATGCAGATGAACTTAAAAAGGCACTTGAAGAATCTGGTGCAGTTGTCGAACTTAAATAAGTTTATCGATAGCAACCTAAATGGCTGGGGGTTTTTTACCTCCAGCCTTTTTGCGCTGTAAAAAGTCAAAGAATTTTATTTGAAGATTATCAATAAAAAGTAATAAAGAAATAGTATATTTACTAAGCCTAATCAATTGATATTTAAAGATATTTTCGATGAGGTGTCAGGCGTTATTATTTGAAGGTAGTACCCCCTGATGAATATTTAATCATGCTAAAATAGCAGATAAGCAAGTTGAGGAACTAATGGTTTACTCTTATACCGAGAAAAAACGAATTCGTAAGAATTTTGGTAAGCGTCCACAAGTCTTGGATATACCGTATCTTCTTTCTATTCAACTTGATTCGTTCCAGAAATTTATTGAACAAGATCCAGAAGGTCAATATGGCTTAGAAGCCGCATTTCGTTCAATATTTCCGATAAAAAGTTATAGTGGTAACGCTGAGTTACAATACGTGAGCTTTAAAATGGGCGAACCTGTGTTTGATGTTAAAGAATGTCAAATTAGGGGGATCACTTACTCAGCACCGTTGCGCGTAAAATTACGTTTAGTTATTTATGATAAAGATGCGCCAGAAGGAACAGTAAAAGATATTAAAGAGCAAGACGTCTACATGGGCGAAATCCCTTTAATGACGGACAATGGTACGTTTGTGATCAACGGTACTGAACGTGTAATCGTATCACAATTACATCGTAGTCCTGGTGTGTTCTTTGATAGTGATAAAGGTAAAACACACTCTTCTGGTAAAGTTTTATATAATGCTCGGATTATTCCTTATCGTGGCTCTTGGCTTGATTTTGAATTTGATCCAAAAGATAATCTTTTTGCCCGTATTGACCGTCGTCGTAAACTTCCAGCAACAATAATTTTACGTGCTTTAGGTTATGAAACAGAAGAAATTTTAGATATTTTCTTCGAGAAAACTATTTTTGAAGTGGGCAAATCCAAACTGAAAATGGATCTTGTTCCAGAACGTTTACGTGGCGAAACAGCTCTTTTTGATATCGAATCAAAAGGCAAAGTTTATGCTGAAAAAGGTCGTCGTATTACGGCTCGCCACATCCGTGAATTAGATAAAGATAACGTTACTAAAATTGATGTACCTGTTGAATATATAGTTAATAAAGTGTTAGCTAAAAATTATGTCAATGAAGCGACAGGCGAAGTTATTGCTTTTGCAAATACACCAATTTCATTAGAGCTATTGCTTGAATTAACTAATGCGGGCCATAGAAAAATAGAAACATTATTTACTAATGATCTTGATCATGGTCCATTTATTTCTGAAACTCTAAATGTTGATTCAACCCGTGATCGATTAGGTGCATTAGTTGAAATTTATCGTATGATGCGCCCTGGTGAACCACCAACAAAAGAGGCTGCTGAAGCGTTATTTGATAATTTATTCTTCTCTGACGAGCGTTATGATTTGTCCGCTGTTGGTCGAATGAAATTTAATCGTTCTTTAGGTCGTGAAGATATCGAAGGCGAAAGCGTCTTAACAAAAGATGATATCGTTGACGTAATGAAGAAATTAATCAGCATTCGTAATGGTCATGGTGAAGTTGATGATATTGACCATTTAGGTAATCGTCGTATTCGTAGCGTTGGTGAAATGGCAGAAAACCAATTCCGTATTGGTTTAGTTCGTGTAGAGCGAGCTGTTAAAGAACGTTTATCTTTAGGTGATTTAGATTCACTGATGCCACAAGATATGATCAATGCTAAACCGATTTCAGCTGCAATCCGTGAGTTCTTTGGTTCTAGCCAATTATCTCAGTTTATGGATCAAAACAATCCATTATCTGAAATTACTCACAAACGTCGTATTTCAGCATTAGGTCCTGGTGGTTTAACTCGTGAACGAGCAGGATTTGAAGTGCGTGACGTACATCCTACTCATTATGGTCGTGTATGTCCGATTGAGACACCTGAAGGTCCGAACATTGGTTTGATTAACTCATTAGCAGTTTATTCTCGTACTAATGAGTATGGTTTCTTAGAAACGCCATATCGTCGAGTTATCGATGGTATTGTAACTGATGAAATTAATTATTTATCAGCGATTGATGAAAGCGAATTTGTTATTGCTCAGGCTAACTCAAACCTTGATGAAGACGGACGCTTTAAAGAAGACTTAGTTACTTGTCGTTTAAATGGTGAGTCAGGTTTATATAGTCCTGAACAAGTTCACTATATGGACGTATCAACTCAGCAAATCGTATCGGTTGGTGCTTCATTAATTCCATTCTTAGAGCATGATGATGCGAACCGTGCCCTAATGGGTGCGAACATGCAACGTCAAGCAGTACCGACATTAAAAGCGGAAAAACCATTTGTTGGAACTGGTATGGAAAGGGCTGTAGCAGTTGACTCAGGTGTAACTGCAGTAGCTCGTCGTGGTGGTACTGTTCAATATGTTGATGCATCACGCATTGTAATTAACGTTAATGATGATGAAATGTACGCAGGTGAAACAGGTATTGATATTTATAACTTAACTAAATATACCCGTTCTAACCAAAATACTTGTATCAATCAAATTCCATGTGTGAAATTAGGTGAAAAAGTTGAACGAGGCGATGTTCTTGCTGACGGTCCATCAACTGATTTAGGTGAATTAGCATTAGGTCAAAACATGCGCGTGGCTTTCATGCCATGGAATGGTTATAACTTTGAGGATTCAATTTTAGTCTCTGAAAAAGTTGTACAAGATGACCGCTTTACTTCGATTCATATTCAAGAACTATCTTGTATCTCACGAGATACTAAATTAGGTGCTGAAGAAATCACAGCCGACATTCCAAATGTAGGTGAAGCTGCACTTTCTAAACTTGATGAATCAGGTATTGTTTATATCGGAGCTGAAGTTAAAGGCGGTGATATTCTGGTTGGTAAAGTGACACCAAAAGGTGAAACTCAATTAACCCCAGAAGAAAAACTACTGCGTGCGATTTTTGGTGAGAAAGCGTCTGATGTTAAAGATACTTCTTTACGTGTGCCAAATGGTGTTTCTGGTACAGTAATTGATGTTCAAGTCTTTACGCGTGATGGTGTACAAAAAGATAAACGTGCACTTGAAATTGAAGACATGCAATTAAAACAAGCACGTAAAGATTTAACTGAAGAACTTAACATTTTAGAAGCTGCTTTGTTTGCTCGTATTCGTGATGTGTTAATTGCTGGTGGAATTAAAGCTGACAAATTAGATGCTTTACCACGTGAAAAATGGTTAACAATCGGTATTGCGAACGAAGATAAACAAGCTCAATTAGAGCAACTTGCAGAACAGCACGAAGAAATCAAAGCTGAATTTAACAAAAAACTTGAAGCTAAACGCATGAAGATCACCCAAGGTGATGATTTACAACCTGGTGTGTTAAAAATTGTTAAAGTTTATTTAGCTGTTAAACGTCAAATCCAGCCTGGGGATAAAATGGCTGGTCGTCATGGTAACAAAGGGGTTATCTCTAAAATTAACCCAATTGAAGATATGCCATATGATGACAAAGGCCGTCCGGTTGATATCGTATTAAACCCACTGGGGGTTCCATCACGTATGAATATCGGGCAGATTCTAGAAACTCACTTAGGTATGGCGGCTAAAGGTATAGGTCAGAAGATTGATACTATGCTGAAAGAACAGCAAGAATTAGCTAAATTACGCGAATTTATCCAAAAAGCGTATGACCTTGGTTTAGGTGCAGCACAAAAAGTTAATGTTGCTGAATTTACTGATCAAGAAGTCATGACACTGGCACAGAATTTACGTAATGGTATGCCACTTGCTACACCTGTCTTTGATGGTGCTAAAGAGCAAGAAATTAAGGCATTACTTGAACTTGGTGATCTACCAACTTCTGGACAAATTACGTTGTATGATGGTCGTACAGGTGAACAATTTGAACGTCCTGTAACTGTTGGTTACATGTATATGCTCAAATTGAACCACTTGGTTGATGACAAAATGCATGCTCGTTCTACAGGTTCATACAGTCTGGTTACTCAGCAACCATTGGGTGGTAAAGCTCAATTCGGTGGTCAGCGTTTCGGTGAGATGGAAGTATGGGCACTAGAGGCATATGGTGCAGCTTATACCTTACAAGAAATGTTAACTGTTAAGTCAGATGACGTGAACGGTCGTACTAAGATGTACAAAAATATTGTAGATGGTGATCATCGTATGGAACCTGCGATACCAGAATCATTTAATGTATTGTTAAAAGAGATTCGTTCGTTAGGTATTAATATAGAGTTAGACGAAGAGTAATCTTCTCTAGTTCAAATGATTTCTATTTATAGGGATAACTTATTAGTCATAATAAGTTATCTAATTGATTTAACTCCATAGGAGTCAATTGTGAAAGACTTACTAAAGTTTCTAAAAGCACAAACTAAAACTGAAGATTTTGACGCTATCAAGATAGGTCTTGCCTCTCCTGATATGATCCGTTCATGGTCTTTTGGTGAAGTCAAAAAACCTGAAACAATTAATTATCGTACGTTCAAGCCTGAACGTGATGGATTGTTTTGTGCGCGTATTTTTGGACCTGTGAAAGATTATGAATGTTTATGTGGAAAATATAAACGTTTAAAACACCGTGGTGTGATCTGTGAAAAATGTGGTGTAGAAGTCACTCAAGCTAAAGTGCGTCGTGAACGTATGGGGCACATTGAGCTTGCTTCTCCAACTGCTCATATCTGGTTTTTAAAATCATTACCATCTCGTATTGGTTTATTGCTTGATATGCCACTGCGCGATATTGAACGTGTGCTTTATTTTGAATCATTCATGGTTCTTGATGGAGGCATGACGAACTTAGAACGAGGTCAGATTTTAACTGAAGAACAATATTTAGATGCGTTAGAAGAATTTGGTGATGAATTCGATGCACGTATGGGTGCAGAAGCTATCCAAGAATTGTTACGTAATATTGATGTGCAAGCTGAATGCGAAGCACTACGTGACGAACTAGCAACAACAAATTCTGAAACTAAACGTAAAAAATTAACTAAACGTATTAAGATTATTGAAGCATTTATCCAATCAGAAAATAAACCTGAATGGATGATTTTAAATGTATTACCAGTATTGCCACCTGATTTACGCCCACTAGTACCACTTGATGGCGGACGTTTTGCAACATCAGATTTAAATGATCTTTATCGTCGTGTAATTAACCGTAATAACCGTTTAAAACGTTTATTAGATTTAGCTGCGCCAGATATTATCGTACGAAACGAAAAACGTATGCTACAAGAATCGGTTGATGCATTATTAGATAATGGTCGTCGTGGTCGTGCAATTACAGGTTCAAACAAACGTCCTTTAAAATCACTTGCTGATATGATTAAAGGTAAGCAAGGTCGTTTCCGTCAAAACCTATTAGGTAAACGTGTTGACTATTCAGGCCGTTCAGTAATTACTGTAGGTCCATACTTACGTTTACATCAATGTGGTTTACCGAAAAAAATGGCACTTGAATTATTTAAACCATTTATTTACGGAAAACTAGAACGCCGTGGTTATGCCACTACCATTAAAGCAGCCAAGAAAATGGTTGAGCGTGAAGATGCAATTGTTTGGGATATCTTAGATGAAGTTATTCGTGAACACCCAGTATTACTAAACCGTGCACCTACATTGCATAGATTAGGTATTCAAGCATTTGAACCTATCTTAATTGAAGGTAAAGCGATTCAGTTACATCCATTAGTTTGTGCGGCATTCAATGCTGACTTCGATGGTGACCAAATGGCTGTTCATGTTCCTTTAACACTAGAAGCACAGTTAGAAGCTCGTGCGTTGATGATGTCAACCAACAACATCCTTTCACCGGCAAGTGGTGAACCTATCATCGTTCCTTCTCAGGACGTGGTATTAGGTCTTTATTACATGACTCGTGATAAAGTGAATGCTAAGGGCGAAGGCATGATATTAACTGGTCCTAAAGAGGCAGAAAAACTGTATCGCTTAGGGCTGGTAGAATTACATGCAAAAGTGAAAGTACGTATCACTGAAAGTCAGCGTAATAGTGTTGGAGAGTGGGAAGATAGTACATCAGTTGTAGATACAACTGTTGGTCGTGCTATTTTGTGGTTAATTATGCCTAAAGGTATGAGCTTCTCAGTAATTAATCAACCACTCGGTAAAAAAGCGATTTCACGAATTTTAAATATTTGTTATCGCCAATTAGGTATGAAAGAAACTGTTATTTTAGCTGACCAAGTGATGTATACCGGTTTTGCTTATGCAGCTCGTTCTGGTGTTTCAGTTGGTATTGATGATATGGAAATTCCTGCGAAGAAATTACAAATCATCAACGAAGCTGAAATTGAAGTTGCTGAAATTCAAGAACAGTTCCAATCAGGTTTAGTTACTGCTGGTGAACGTTATAACAAAGTTATCGATATCTGGGCCGCAGCTAATGAGCGTGTTGCTAAAGCAATGATGGATAACTTATCAACTGAAAAAGTCATCAACCGTGATGGTGAAGAAGAGGTTCAATCTTCTTTCAATAGTATCTATATGATGGCTGACTCTGGTGCTCGTGGTTCCGCAGCACAGATTCGTCAGTTAGCGGGTATGCGTGGTTTGATGGCAAAACCAGATGGTTCAATTATTGAAACACCAATTACTGCAAACTTCCGTGAAGGATTAAACGTACTTCAGTACTTTATTTCTACCCATGGTGCGCGTAAAGGTCTTGCTGATACTGCCTTGAAAACTGCGAACTCAGGTTACTTAACTCGTCGTTTAGTTGACGTAGCTCAAGACCTAGTTGTTATTGAAGATGATTGTGGCACGTTAGAAGGTGTAGTAATGACACCAGTAATTGAGGGTGGTGATGTTAAAGAGCCACTACGTGAACGTGTACTAGGTCGTGTAACAGCTGAAGATGTATTAAAACCAGGTAGCGCGGATATTTTAATTCCTCGTAATACACTACTTGATGAAAGCTACTGTGATTTGTTAGAAGCTGAATCTGTTGATAGCGTGAAAGTACGTTCTGTGGTTTCATGTGATACTGATTTCGGTGTGTGTGCAAAATGTTATGGTCGTGACCTAGCTCGTGGTCACTTAGTTAACAAGGGTGAAGCAATTGGTGTTATCGCGGCTCAGTCAATCGGTGAACCGGGTACACAGTTAACCATGCGTACATTCCACATCGGTGGTGCTGCATCGCGAGCAGCAGCAGAATCAAGCGTTCAAGTTAAAAATAAGGGTAGCATTAAATTAACAAATGCGAAGTTTGTAACTAACCCAGATAAGAAATTAGTAATTACTTCACGTAATGCTGAATTAACAATTATCGATGAATTAGGTCGAATGAAAGAAACCTACAAAGTTCCTTACGGTTCGATTCTAGCTAAAGGTAATGGTTCAGCGGTTGAAGCTGGTGAAACGATTGCTAACTGGGATCCGCATACTATGCCAGTTATCTCTGAAGCAAAAGGTTTTGTACGTTTTGTTGATATGGTTGATGGTCAAACCATTACTCGTCAAACTGATGAGTTAACCGGTTTATCATCTATCGCGATATTAGATGTAGCTGAGCGTACTGGTGTAGGTAAAGATTTGCGTCCAGCAATCAAAATTGTGGATGCTAAAGGCGATGATATTTATGTCGCTGGTACAGAAATGCTTGCGCAATACTTCTTACCAGGTAAAGCTTTAGTTCAATTAGAAGATGGTGCTGAAATCAATATTGGTGACACACTTGCTCGTATTCCACAGGCATCTGTTGGTACCAAAGATATTACAGGTGGTTTACCACGAGTTGCTGACTTGTTTGAAGCTCGTAAACCGAAAGAACCAGCTATACTTGCTGAAATTGATGGTATTATCTCATTCGGTAAAGAAACTAAAGGTAAACGTCGCTTAATTATCACACCATTAGATGGTAGTGAACCATACGAAGAGATGATCCCTAAATGGCGTCAGCTTAACGTATTTGAAGGGGAACAAGTTGGTCGCGGTGATGTGATTTCGGATGGTCCTGAATCGGCGCACGATATTTTACGTCTACGTGGTGTAAATGCGGTAACACGTTACATTGTTAACGAAGTTCAAGAAGTTTATCGTTTACAAGGTGTAAAAATCAACGATAAACACATTGAAGTCATCGTTCGTCAAATGTTACGTAAAGCAACGGTTATTCATCCAGGTAGTTCTCGTCTACTTGATGGAGAACAACTTGAGGTTTCACGCTTGAAGATTATTAACCGTGAACTTGAAGCGCAAGGTAAAGAACCTATTGTTTACTTACATGATCTGCTTGGTATTACTAAAGCATCACTAACTACTGAATCGTTTATATCTGCAGCGTCGTTCCAAGAAACAACACGCGTATTAACCGAAGCAGCAGTTGCTGGTAAAAATGACGAATTACGTGGTTTAAAAGAAAACGTAATTGTTGGTCGATTAATTCCAGCAGGTACAGGTTATGCTTACCATAAAGAGCGTATGCGTAAACGAGCAATGCCATCGACGGATGATATTCAAACAACAATTTCTGCAGAAGAAGCAACAGCTAACTTAGCTGAATTACTTAACTCAGCAGAAGAACAACAACAATAGCCTGTAAAAAGGCTAGAATATAAATAGCACGCATATGCGTGCTATTTTTTTGTCAACTACTTGAAATACAAAAGGAGATTTGGATGTATATAGTAATGAATCGTTTTAAGATTAAATGTGGGAGTGAAGATACATTTATTGAAATATGGCGTAACCGAGATAGTCATTTAAAAGACATGAACGGATTTAATCGTTTTTATTTATTACGTGGAAAAAGTGAGGAAGAATACACGCTATTCTCATCGTATACTGAGTGGGAATCTAAAGCAGATTTTGACGCTTGGGTTAATTCCGAATATTTTCAACATACCCATCGTAACACTAACAATCGATCAAATAATAAAGATATTTATTTTGAACCAGCACAATTAGAGTGTTTTGAAACAATTCTATAATCAAAATAATTATAAAAGATAAAATAAGTTAACCAATTTATCTGAATTTTTGTTAATAAATTTTGTAAGTAATAATAAATGATATTGCGATGTATATTTTATAAGTAATTAGGATTATACTTCGCAAATTTGATAAAAAAAGATATAATATTTATAAACTATGTTAAGTAATGTAGATTTAGTTAGTAAATAACATTATCCGATTTACTTAAATAGTTAACGCAAAATTACTTTTTCTTGAAGTCTTTTCTTTACAATTTTTCGCTATCCTTATTATTTTTCCATACTAGGCTGTATTTGTTTGTTGTTTTAAAAGCAAGTTTTAATACTAAGTAAAACGGCGGGATATATAGTTTTCAAATAGGTTATTTTATTTACTGTTCATAATTTGTTGAGTTATCGATTAATTCAATTATATAGGGACTTACAATGAAATCAAAATCTTTATTAATTATTATTGTATTACTTATTATTGGGGCTTTTATCTTTTTTAAAGACTATAACAATATTCAAAACCAAGATGAAGCTGTAGCCGCTTCATGGTCTGAAGTTGTTAATCAATATAAACGTCGAGCTGATTTGGTTCCTAATTTAGTCAATACCGTAAAAGGTTATGCTTCTCATGAAAAAGACGTATTAACTCAAGTCACCGATGCTAGAGCTAAAGTCGGTTCAATTCAAATTAATGCAGATCAACTTAGTGATCCTGCTTTATTTTCTAAATTCCAACAAGCACAATCTGAATTAAGTTCTGCATTAAGCCGATTAATAGCAGTGAGTGAAAACTATCCTGATCTTAAAGCTAATACCCTTTATCAAGATTTAATGAGCCAACTTGAAGGTACGGAAAATCGTATTACTGTGGCGAGGGGAAGATACATTCAAACCGTCCAGAGTTTTAATAGTTATATTCGCAAATTACCGACTAAATGGGTTGCTGACATAATAGGGCAACAACCAAAACAACAATTTACTGTTGAAAATGAACAACAGATATCTAATGCTCCATCTGTCAATTTTGGGCAATAAGCATAATGAAAAAATATTATCTGATCTTTTGTTTACTGTTTTTTAGTATTGTAAGCTATGCATTAACTGAAATTCCAACATTTGATCATCGTGTTATTGATACATCACATACTTTAGAATCTTCGCAAATAGATGATTTAGAATCAAACTTGATTGATTTTGAAAAGACGAGAACTGATGGTGCACAGATCGCTGTATTGATGATTAATAAACTCGATAATGAAACGATTGAGCAGTATGCCGATCGGGTGTTTATTCAGTGGAAAATAGGTAAAAAAGAGCAAGATAATGGCATTTTATTATTAATTGTTAAAGATGATAAATTGATGCGAATTGAAGTTGGTTATGGGTTTGAAGGAACTATTACTGACTTAATTGCCAGCCATATTATTCGTGAACAATTAGCTCCACAATTTAAGAAAAATAACTATTATCAAGGTATACATGATGCGCTTTCAGTTTTAATTAGTAAATTGAATGATCCTCAACAAGTACCAGAAACTAATAATGATACTGATCTCAAAACGGTACTTGCTAGTGAATTTGGTGCTAATTTATTTAACTATGGGTTAGCATCCTTTTTTATATGTTTTGCTGCTGCAAGCTTATTTTCGATTAGTTCCACTAAACGTAGAGCCACCAGAAGTTTAGGCACTGGTTTGTTAAATGGGATATCCGTTGGCAGTTTTACTTTGTTCAATGGTTATTCATTACATATTGTCTTGCCATTAATATTTTTAGCATTTGTGGCTAGTACAATTTTAAGTGGAATTTTAACTATGAGTAGTAGCAGTGGTCGAGGTCGAGGAGGTGGTTTCGGTGGTGGTAAAGGTGGTGGTAAAGGTGGTGGTTTTGGTGGAGGTTCATTCGGCGGTTTTGGTGGCGGAGGTGGCGGACGCAGTGGCGGTGGTGGAGCATCCGGAGGTTGGTAATAATAAATGGGATGTTTTATTTGCCTTATTTTTTAATTAATTCTTATTATTCGTTTTTAACAGTAATCAAGTTTTTCCTTCCTATATTCTATTTTTTGGATAAATAATAGTTAACGTAAATTTGATATTTAATATAAAATCAAATTTAGCGATTATATTTTTGTTATGAACTAAATTATATAATCAGAATAAATATTAAGGTAATAATCAATAACTAAAACAAATTATCTTGTTTACGCCCATTGACGAAATCATGATTTAAAGGTAATATGCGCGCCTTACGGCATTGTGTAGTTTTTAACTATACTGAATAAAATTTTAAGGTAGATAAACATATCTTATGCTAAATAAATTGCCATTAACAATTGACCCGATTAAAGCAGCGCAAAAACGGCTTGATTATGTTGGATATTATCCTATTCAAGCTATAACTAGGGTTGATTGTCCAAAAAGTGATATTACATGTAGCTTATCTTTTGATTATGATGAGCAAAAACTTTGTGTTATCACAATTGATGCAAAAATGACGTTAGAGTTGATTTGTCAACGTTGTTTTAAACCTTTTATCACTGAAGTTCATGTGATGAATAAATTCAGTCCTGTTAAGAGCGATGCTCAAGCAGAGACTCTACCGGAACATTATGAGCCTGTTCTGATGAACGAGTTCGGCGAAGTAGAGATATTAGCGTTACTTGAGGACGAAATTATTCTTTCGTTGCCAATTGCGCCGGTACATGATAGTAAACACTGCGAAGTGTCTGAGGCAGATATGGTATTTGGTGAAATTCCTGCTGAGAATGAAAAACCAAATCCATTTGCAATTTTAGTTAGTTTAAAGAATAAGGGGTAAATCCATGGCTGTTCAACAGAATCGTAAAACTCGTGCAAAACGTGGTATGCGTCGTTCTCATGATGCATTAACTGTTTCTAATATCTCAGTTGATGAATCAGGTAAAACTCATTTGCGTCATCACGTAACCGCTGATGGTTATTATCGTGGTCGTAAAGTGATTTCTAAATAATAACTATTTAATTAGAAATCTTCAGGTGACATTTTGGATAATCTAACCATTGCGTTAGATGCTATGAGCGGGGACTTCGGTCCTCGTATTGTTGTACCTGCAGCAATACAAGCACTAAATTGTTATCCTAACCTTTCTTTATTTCTGGTCGGCGATCCAACAGAAATCAATTTCTTTTTGTCTAAAGAAAATTCCCAACTTGTCACTCAATATCAATCAAAGAGTAGATTAAATTTGATTGAATCAAGTTCAGTAATTGCTAATGACATAAAACCTTCTTATGCAATTCGTCATAGCCAAGGCTCATCAATGCGAATAGCGCTTGAATTGGTGAAAGATAACAAGGCTCAAGCATGTGTGAGTGCAGGTAATACAGGGGCATTAATGGGACTATCAAAGCTGTTATTACACTCATTAACAGGAATTGATCGTCCTGCTTTAGTGGCTACAATTCCCGCTTTAAATAATCAAAATACCGTAGTATTAGATCTCGGTGCTAATGCTCAGTGTGATAGTGATATGTTGGTACAATTTGCAATAATGGGCGAAATCCTAGCAAAAACTGTGCTTAAGATAGAACATCCTCGAGTTGCATTACTTAATATTGGTGAAGAAGATATTAAAGGTTTGGATAAAATCCGAGCAGCAGCAGAGGTCTTAAAATCTAATGATCAAATTAATTATATTGGTTATTTGGAAGGTAATGAACTTTTAACTGGTAAAACAGATGTATTAGTATGTGATGGTTTTGTCGGTAATGTGACACTGAAAACTGTTGAAGGATTAATTAAAATTTTTATGTCTTCATTTAAATTATCTTTAGGTCGCCATTCATTTTTCATAAAATTATTAAGCAAATGGCTACAAAGGATGATTACAAAAAATTTTGGTTATTTAGATCCTGGGCGTTATAATGGAGCTTGTTTGCTTGGACTCCGAAGTATTGTGATTAAAAGTCACGGTAGTGCCAATCAAAAATCATTTTTTGCAGCAATTGAACAAGCTATTTTGGCAATACAAACAAATATACCAGAGAAGATTGCAATGAGCCTTTCTTCCGCATTACCCAAGAGCGAATAATTAGATGTATACAAAGATTTTAGGAACAGGGAGTTATCTTCCAAAACAGATAAGAACTAATACTGATCTTGAAAAAATGGTCGATACTAGCGATGAATGGATTACAACGCGAACAGGTATCAAGGAAAGACGCATTGCTGAACCAAACGAAACTGTTACAAGTATGGCTTATGAGGCAGCTATAAATGCAATAGATATGGCAAATATCAACAAAAATGATATTGGCATGATTATTGTTGCAACAGCAACTTCAGCCAATGCTTTTCCTAGTTCTGCAACAGAATTACAAGCTAAACTAGATATTGATGATGTCGTTGCGTTTGATGTGTCGGCTGCCTGCTCAGGATTTGTTTATGCGCTTGATATCGCAGATAAATACATTAAAAGTGGTGCTGTTAAATATGCATTAGTCGTTGGTTCAGATATGTTAACACGAGGTGTTGATCCAAATGACCGTGGTACTATTATAATTTTTGGTGATGGTGCAGGTGCGGTTGTTGTTGGGGCATCAGATGAACCTGGTATTATTGCTTCACATCTTCATGCTGATGGGCGTTATGGTGACTTGTTGAAGTATCCATATGTTGATCGTCGTAATATGAATGATCCTGTTTATATGACTATGCATGGTAACGAAGTGTTTAAAGTTGCTGTTAAAGAACTTTCAAATTTAGTTGATGAGCTTTTAATGGAAAACTCATTTAATAAAGCAGATCTAGATTGGCTGGTGCCACATCAAGCTAATTTAAGAATTATTTCAGCAACAGCTAAACGTTTAGATATGGATATGAGTAAAGTTATTGTCACATTAGATAAACAGGGTAATACTTCCGCTGCTTCTGTTCCTTGTGCTTTAGATACAGGTGTGCGAGATGGGCGAATTCAACGAGGTCAACTAATTCTGTTAGAAGCTTTTGGTGGTGGCTTTGTTTGGGGTTCTGCACTAATTAGATTTTAATTTATGCTCTATTTTTAATGATCAAGGATTTAATAATGACCAAATTTGCAATGGTATTTCCAGGACAAGGTTCACAAACTGTCGGCATGTTAAAAGATCTTGCTGATAATTATCCAATTGTGAAATCAACTTTTGCGGAAGCCTCTGAAGTACTCGGTTATGATTTATGGGCCTTAATACAAACTGGCCCGGCAGAAGAATTAAATAAAACATGGCAAACGCAACCAGCATTACTTGCCTCATCTGTAGCTATATATAGAGTATGGCAAAGCGAAAATGGTTCTGAACCCGATTTTATGGCAGGACACAGTTTAGGTGAGTATTCAGCTTTAGTTTGTGCGGGTGTGATTGATTTTAAAGATGCGATTAAACTTGTTGAGTTGCGGGGAAAATTAATGCAAGAAGCCGTACCAAATGGTACAGGTGCTATGTATGCAATTATTGGATTAGATAATGACTCAATTCGTCTTGCATGCGAACAAGCGGCGCACGGACAAGTTGTTGCACCGGTGAATTTTAATTCTCCTGGTCAAGTTGTTATTGCAGGTAATAAAGAAGCGGTTGAGCGAGCAGGTGCTTTATGTAAAGAGGCGGGAGCTAAACGAGCATTACCTCTTGCAGTGAGCGTACCTTCACACTGTGCTTTAATGAAGCCTGCGGCGGATAAATTAGCATCAACCCTAAATAGCATCACGTTTAACGCACCAAAATTTGCCGTAATTAACAACGTTAATGTCAAAGTTGAATCTGCAGCTGACAATATTAAAGGAGCTTTAATTGCTCAGCTTTATAGCCCAGTACGCTGGACTGAAACAGTTGAAGAAATGGCTAATCAAGGTGTAACATTGTTAGTGGAAATGGGGCCTGGTAAAGTATTAACAGGTCTAACTAAACGTATTGTCGACACGCTGTCTGGTTGTGCTGTCAATGATAAAGCTTCATTAGATGCCGCATTGGAAATTACTAAATAAAAGATAAAAAGAGGTAAATATGAACCTATCAGGAAAAATTGCTTTAGTCACTGGCGCTAGTCGTGGCATTGGTAAAGCAATTGCAGAAAAACTTGTTGCCTGTGGCGCAACAGTCATTGGAACAGCGACAACAGAAAATGGTGCTGAGGCTATTAGCCAATACTTAGGCCAAAATGGTAAAGGATTAGCCTTAAATGTTACTGATGAAGCATCAATTGAATCGGTAATTAGTACAATCAAAGCTGAATTTGGTGATATTGATATTTTGGTTAATAATGCTGGCATTACTCGTGATAATTTGTTAATGCGAATGAAAAATGATGAATGGCAGGATATTTTAGATACAAATTTAACTTCTGTTTTCCGTTTATCTAAAGTATTAATGCGTACAATGATGAAAAAGCGTTATGGCAGAATTATAACTATTGGTTCAGTAGTTGGTACTATGGGTAATGCAGGGCAGGCTAATTATGCCGCAGCTAAAGCTGGACTAATTGGCTTTAGTAAATCACTTGCCCGTGAGGTAGCTTCAAGAGGTATTACCGTTAATGTTGTTGCGCCCGGCTTTATTGCAACAGATATGACAGCAGCTTTAACAGATGAACAAAAAGCATTAACATTGGCACAAGTTCCAGCAGGGCGTTTAGGTGAACCAACTGAAATTGCAAATGCAGTAGCATTTTTAGCATCAGATGAAGCATCTTATATTACTGGTGAAACTTTACATGTCAATGGTGGCATGTATATGGTGTAATTGATTAGAATAGTGTAAAATAAGCCAATATTTTAACATTAAGCTTAAAAAATAAGCAATTGGGTTGAAAAATGATTTGCATCTTTTTCAACATTTTATAAACTTACATTCACCGCCACTTTGGCGATTTTTATAGGAAAAAAAAGAGTATGAGTACTATTGAAGAGCGAGTTAAGAAAATTATTGTTGAGCAACTTGGTGTGAAAGAGGAAGAAGTTAAAAATGAATCTTCTTTCGTTGAAGATCTTGGTGCTGACTCACTTGATACAGTTGAGCTAGTTATGGCTTTGGAAGAAGAATTTGATACTGAAATTCCTGATGAAGAAGCTGAAAAAATTACAACTGTACAATCAGCAATTGATTATATTACTGCAAATCAGTAAGGTTGCAGAGTTTTTTAATAGGCGGTCAAGTGATCGCCTAGTTCGTATACTTATCTTTAATTTTATAATTTGAGAATATTGAACGAAAACTTAAAATAAATTTTCAATGATTCAAATTTCATTTCAATCCTTTTCTGGAGGACAATGTGTCTAAACGCAGAGTTGTTGTCACAGGAATGGGCATGATATCTCCAGTCGGTAATACAGTTGAATCCACTTGGCAAGCACTTCTAGCTGGTCAAAGTGGTGTTGAACTCATAGAACACTTTGATACTGCCCCTTTCGCAACGCACTTCGCCGCTATGGTTAAGAACTTTGATGGCGAAAATTATAATATTTCACGTAAAGATGCGCGTAAAATGGATTATTTTATCCAATATGGTATTGCCGCAGGTATACAAGCAATGCAAGATGCTGGTATTGAAATAACGGAAGAAAATGCAGAACGTATTGGTTGTGCTATTGGTTCTGGTATTGGTGGACTTGGATTAATTGAAGAAAATCACAGTGCATTAGTTAATGGTGGACCAAGGAAAATTAGCCCGTTTTTTGTGCCATCTACAATTGTTAATATGATTGCAGGACATCTATCCATTATTTATGGATTAAAAGGACCAAGTATTGCTATTGCTACAGCTTGTTCTTCAGGTGTTCATAATATAGGGAATGCTGCGCGCATGATTGCTTATGGTGATGCTGATGCAATGCTAGCTGGTGGTGCAGAAAAAGGAAGTACTCCACTTGGTATTGGCGGGTTTGGCGCGGCTCGTGCATTATCTACAAATAATGATAATCCTAAAGGTGCAAGTCGACCATGGGACAAAGATCGAGATGGTTTTGTGCTTGGTGATGGTGCGGGTATTATGTTCTTAGAAGAATATGAACATGCAAAAAAACGTGGCGCTAAAATTTACGCTGAATTAGTTGGATTTGGTATGAGTAGTGATGCATATCATATGACCTCACCACCACCAGATGGCAGTGGTGCGGCGTTAGCTATGAAATGCGCACTTCGTGATGCAGGAATAACTCCTGAACAAGTGGGATATATTAATGCTCATGGTACATCTACACCAGCTGGTGATATAGCTGAAACGCAAGCGGTTAAAAGTATTTTTAAAGAAAATGCTAATAAAGTAATGGTTAGCTCAACTAAGTCAATGATTGGTCATTTACTTGGTGCAGCAGGTGCTGTTGAGTCAATTTTTACTGTGCAGGCATTACATGATCAATCTATTCCACCAACTATTAATCTGGATAACCCAGCTGACGGTTGTGATCTTGATTATGTACCTCATACCGCTCGTCAAGTTAAGAATTTAGAATATGCACTTTGTAACTCCTTTGGTTTCGGTGGAACCAATGGTTCAGTGTTATTTAAAAAAATGTAATTCTATTTTGCTTTCCCATCACTATAAAAAGTGATGGGAGTGAGAAATTCCTTTCTATATTACTGCTTAATAATGGTTAAAATTATCTAGATAAAAAGGTCAATGTGTCTAATTTTAAAATATTTTCTGGCTTTAGATTTGAAAGTATAGGCTATCTGAGGCTCATGCAATCCATAATGGTTTTACTGCATTAGAATCAACGCGTGATTATTGGCATGGTGAAAAAATCGCGATAGGTACCTTAGCAATTTTAATGTTGATAGACAGCGATCCAGATATGATTGATACTGTTTATACATTTTGTGAATCAGTTGGATTACCAACAACTCTTTCAGAAATAGATTTAATTGATGTTAATTATGATGACTTGATAAAAGCAGTTTTATTATCTTGTGCTGAAGGTGAATCGATCTATAACTCACCTGCTGAAGTTAACCCAAAAAAAGTATTTTCCGCAATAAAAGTATTAAATGCAGAACGATTACGTCGTAAAAAACATTAAAAACTCTATTTAGATTATGTTATCTACAGTTAAAAAGTTCTCGTTGATATTGCGTACGGGAATTTCTATTATTACGACTTTATATAAATTTGTGCATGTAAACAGAATAAGAATATTCATCTTGCTTGTGTTATAATGCAAACCAATTTTTATATCATTTTTATTTCTGGTAATTATGGCAGAACCCAAATTTATTCATCTTCATCTACATAGCGATTTTTCCATGATTGATGGAATTGCTAAAGTCGGTACATTAGTTAGTGAAGTGAGCAAATTACAGATGCCAGCTTTTGCGATCACTGATTTTACAAATCTTTGCGGACTGGTTAAATTTTATGGTTCTGCAATGTCCAAAGGAATTAAACCTATTATTGGTGCCGATTTAGTTATTAAAAATCCTCAACTATCAGATGATATCTATCAGTTAACATTATTAGCTGCAACAAATGAGGGATATCAAAATCTTACTTTATTAATTTCTAAAGCTTATCAGCGTGGCTATATTGGTGATATGCCTGTAGTAGATCAACAATGGCTGGTTGAGCATAGAGCAGGATTAATTGTTTTAGCTGGAAGAGAAAGTGATATTGGTATTGGCATTACTCGTAATAATCAGGCAATAATTGATAATGGAATTAATTTTTATTTTGAAAATTTTCCTAATCATTTTTATTTTGAACTGGTACGAACGGGTCGTACTAATGAAGAATTATTCATTCATACGGCCGTAAAACTTGCCGAACAACATCAATTACCTGTTGTTGCTACCAATGATGTTAGATTTTTAAAATCCTCAGATTTTGAAGCTCATGAAATTCGTGTGGCCATTCATGATGGTAATACACTTGAAGATCCTAATCGCCCTAAAAACTACTCGTCTCAACAGTATCTTCGTAGTGAACAAGAAATGTGTGACCTATTTTCGGATATTCCTGAAGCTTTGGCAAATAGCGTTGAAATAGCAAAACGATGTAATGTTACAATTCGACTTGGTGAATACTTTTTACCTAAATTTCCAACTGGAGATATGTCAACTGAAGATTTTTTAGTATATAAATCAAAAATCGGTTTAGAAGAAAGACTTGAATTTTTATTTCCCGATCCTGAAACAAGAAAACAAAGAAGATCGGAATATGACGAACGCTTGGAAACAGAATTAAACGTCATTAATCAGATGGGCTTTCCTGGCTATTTCCTGATAGTTATGGAGTTTATTCAATGGTCAAAGGATAATGATATTCCTGTCGGACCTGGACGTGGATCTGGTGCGGGCTCTCTCGTTGCTTATGCTTTAAAAATTACTGATTTAGATCCGTTAGCTTTTGATTTGCTGTTTGAACGTTTCTTGAATCCCGAACGTGTTTCAATGCCTGACTTTGATGTCGACTTTTGTATGGAAAAACGCGATCTGGTTATCGACCATGTTGCTGATATGTACGGTCGGGATGCTGTTTCACAAATTATCACTTTTGGTACGATGGCAGCTAAAGCGGTAATACGTGATGTCGGTCGAGTACTAGGACATCCTTATGGATTTGTTGATCGTATTTCTAAATTAATTCCACTTGATCCAGGAATGACTCTAGCAAAAGCTTTTGAAGTTGAACCTCAACTCCAAGATTTATACGATAATAATGAAGAGATTAAATCATTAATTGACATTGCACGTCAATTAGAAGGGGTCACACGAAATGCGGGTAAACATGCTGGTGGGGTGGTGATTTCACCGACTAAGATTACGGATTTCGCACCAATTTATTGTGATCCAGAGGGAAATCATCCTGTAACTCAGTTTGATAAAAATGATGTTGAATATGCTGGACTGGTAAAGTTTGACTTTTTAGGACTACGTACATTAACCATTATTAATTGGGCAATTAAAATGATTAATGAACGTCAGTTGAGAAATGGTCAGCCGCCAGTTGATATCAATCGTATAGAACTTGATGATAAAGATTCTTTTGAGTTGTTGTTAAAAGCCGAAACAACAGCTGTATTCCAGCTGGAATCTAGAGGAATGAAAGATTTGATTCGGCGTTTAAAACCAGACTGTTTTGAGGATATGATAGCGTTAGTAGCACTGTTTCGTCCTGGTCCACTACAATCTGGCATGGTAGATAATTTTATCGATCGTAAACACGGTCGGGAAGATGTTTCTTATCCCGATATAAAATACCAACATGAGTCATTAAAACCAATATTAGATCCAACCTATGGTATTATTTTATATCAAGAACAAGTTATGCAGATCGCTCAAACCTTATCTGGTTACACGTTAGGTGGGGCCGATTTATTGCGTCGAGCTATGGGTAAGAAAAAACCTGAAGAAATGGCAAAACAGCGCTCTGTGTTCAAAGAAGGAGCAGAAAAACAAGGTGTTGATGGCGAACTTGCGATGCGTATATTCGATTTAGTTGAAAAGTTTGCTGGTTATGGATTTAATAAATCTCATTCTGCTGCTTATGCACTTGTTTCTTATCAAACATTGTGGTTAAAAACACACTATCCGGCTGAATTTATGGCAGCAGTGATGACGGCTGATATGGATAATACTGACAAAATCGTTGGTTTAGTTGATGAATGTTTAAGAATGGGATTAAAAGTTAATCCTCCTGATATTAATAGTGGTCTTTACCATTTTCATGTGAATGATAAGGGTGAGATTGTTTACGGTATAGGTGCTATAAAAGGGGTTGGTGAAGGACCAATTGAAGCTATTGTTGAAGCTCGTAACAGTGGAGGATATTTTAAAAATATCTTTGAACTTTGTGCCAGAACAGACATGAAGAAAATCAATCGCCGGATACTTGAAAAGCTAACTATGGCTGGTGCTTTTGACAAATTAGGACCACATCGAGCAGCAATTTTACATAGTATTAATGATGCGATGCAAGCCGCAGATCAATATGCCAAAGCCCAAGATATCGGACAAGAAGATATGTTCGGTGTTTTAGCCGAGGAGCCAGAGCAAGTTGAACATGCTTATGCTGCAGTTCCCGAATTACCTGCTCAAGTATTATTAGATGGTGAGCGAGAAGCATTAGGACTATATTTAACAGGCCATCCAGTAACTCAGTATTTAAAGGAATTGAATCGTTATTCCGGAGGGTTACGAATAAGCGAGGCTTCTCCTACTGGTTGGGGAAAACTTGCAACTTTTGCAGGTATAGTTGCTGATGCTAGAGTTAGGATAACTAAAAAAGGTAATAAGATTGGTTTGTTTACTCTAGATGACCGTTCTGGTCGTATTGATGGCATGCTGTTTGCCGATTCTTTGGAAAAATTCGGGCATCTACTCGTAAAAGATAAAATTCTCATTGTGTCAGGACAAGTTAGTCACGATGATTTTAATGGTGGACTCAAAATGTCAGTACGAGATATTGTAGATTTAAAAGATGCTCGAGCAAAATATGTAAAAGGTCTTGCTATTACATTAACTGAAATTGAAGCTAATCGTTCAATATTACAACGATTACAACAAATTTTTGAACCTTATCGTCATGGAAGTGTACCAGTTAATTTATATTATCATCGTGATGATTCTGTAGTTCGTATTCAATTTGGTACTACATGGCGAATAATACCAGAAGATGCTTTAATTGTAGAATTAAAAACATTACTTGGTAACGATCGCATTGAATTTGAGTTTGACAAATAATAACTAAATAATTACCTATCAATTGAGTGTTATTGATTTAAAAGATCAGATCAATTAAAGTCACTATTATTAAAAATTAGTGACTTTATTTTTAGATAATTGAAGTAAATTGATATAAATATTGGTGACTTCAATAAGTATTACATAGTAGAATTGACTTAATTTTATCTTAAGAAATAGTCAGTATACTGTAGTTAATGATGTATTTTTTAGGAAATACAAATAAAATAAGAGGCAATCATAAGCGTTATGAACAATTTTTTGGAATTTGAAAAGCCGATAGCGGAATTAGAAGCAAAAATTAATTCCTTAAAGAATATTGATTCTCAACAAGTTGAATTAGATCTAAATTTAGATAAAGAGATTAAACAATTAAATCGAAAAAGCCGTGAGTTAACAAAAAAAATATTTGCAAACCTATCGCCCTGGGATGTAGCACAATTAGCTAGACACCCCAATAGACCCTATACACTAGATTACATAAAAGAGATTTTCACTGATTTTGATGAGTTGGCTGGTGATCGTGCATATGCCGATGATAAAGCAATAGTTGGTGGTATCGCTCGTATTGATGAACGTACAGTTATGGTTATCGGACATCAAAAGGGACGAGAAACCAAACAGAAGATATATCGTAACTTTGGTATGCCTGCTCCAGAAGGTTATCGCAAAGCATTAAGGCTAATGCAATTAGCGGAGCGTTTTAAATTACCTATTATTACTTTTATTGATACTCCTGGCGCATATCCTGGAATTGGAGCGGAAGAACGCGGCCAAGCTGAGGCTATTGCCAGAAATTTGCGAGAAATGTCACGTCTTAAAGTACCTACAATTTGTACTGTTATTGGTGAAGGTGGGTCTGGAGGTGCACTTGCTATTGGCGTATCAGATAAAGTTAATATGATGCAATATAGTACTTATTCAGTTATTTCGCCTGAAGGTTGTGCATCTATTTTATGGAAAAGTGCTGATAAAGCATCTGTAGCGGCTGAAGCAATGAACATGACCGCTGATAAATTACTTAAACTAAATCTTATTGATGCAATTGTACCGGAGCCACTTGGTGGGGCGCATCGTGATTATGCAAAAGTAGCTGCATCATTAAAAAAACAATTGCTTAGTGATCTTGATGAACTTGAAAATATGGATTTATCGGCTTTACTTGAAAGAAGATTTCAACGATTAATGAATTATGGTTATGTGAGATAATTTATAATGGAAAAATCGACAGGATTACAGCGCATTGTTAATGCCACAAAGTATTCTCTAAAAGGTTTTAAATCTGCAATTAAATATGAAACGGCATTTCGACAAGAATTAATTTTGTTATTGGTAGCTTATATTATAGTTATGTTAATTGATTTTACCATCTATGAGCGAATTTTATTACTTGGCTCAATAGGTTTTGTTATGATTGTAGAATTACTTAACAGTGCTATTGAATGCGTTGTCGATCGAATCGGTAGCGAAAGACATGAATTATCTGGACGAGCAAAGGACTATGGTTCTGCGGCAGTATTTATGTCTCTGTTATTGACTGTTATTTTATGGATTTATCTATTTTCTTGTCATTTTTTCTCTTAATATTACTTAAACGTGGTGTTTTCTTGAAACATCTAGACAAAAAGTAAATTTACTATAGACATTCATATTAAAAATGCGAGATCGTTACTCGCATTTTTAATAAAATTGATATTATTCCGAAACCAGCTCTTTCGCAATAAAACTACCAGTTTTCTCAACATCTAAGGTATTTTTTAGCCATGGTAATATTGTTTGCATTTGTTCATGTAATTTCCATGGTGGATTAATCACTAGCATTCCTGAAGCAGTCATACCTTTCTGATTATTATCTGGTTTTATTGCTAATTCAAATTGTGAAATTCGTCTAATTCCTAATTTAATAATACTATCAATCATTTTTTGAGTTTGTGTTCGTGATACAACTGGATACCAAATTAGATAAACACCCGTTGCAAAACGTTTATAAGCTTCAAATAATGCTTTAGGTATTATTTGATAATCGTCTTTAATTTCATAAGACGGATCAATTAAAATAATCCCACGACGAAACTGATGTGGTAGCTTAGATTTTAATTGTGCAAAACCATCTTCACGTAACACTTTTGCTCTTTTATCTTTACTAAATTCCTGACGTAATAATGGATAATCTGTAGGATGTAATTCTGTTAAATTAAGCTTGTCTTGTTGTCGTAATAATTGTTTAGCAATTAAAGGTGATCCTGGATAATATTTTAACTCACTAAAAGGATTATACCTTTTTATTACAGATAGATAAGTGTTAAGCAATTCCGGTATATTAGGTTGTTGCCATAGCAGATTAATCCCTGATAAATATTCTCCAGTTTTTTCCGAATGCTCACTTTTCAACAAATATCTACCAGCGCCAGAATGTGTATCTAAATATAAAAAAGGTTTTTCTTTTTCTTTTAATGCGTTGATGCATAATGTTAATACAATATGTTTTAATACATCTGCATGATTTCCTGCGTGATAGCTATGCCGATAGCTTAACATGACTTATTTAACCTCTTTTGTTCATTTTTCTGCATATAGAAAGTTGTTAATGCTAAACTTAAAAGACATGGTATTTCCATCAACTCTTCAATTAGATCTTTTCGAGTAGGTTCTAAAACTAAAAATTCATATCCTAAACGTCTATGTTCAGCAACGTCAGCAATACCTAAAAAAAGAAATGCAAAAAATAAATGCCAAACGGGAATTGTCTCATATTTATATCGACGAACTATTTCTTGACGAATAGTTGGCAAAAATATAGTTAATAATGGGATTGCAATGATAATACTGGCAATAATTTTATAATAAATACGGGGAACATCAGGGAAAAAATCCCGTCCCCAGCTAATGCCTCGACCAAAAAGCATAAACCACCAAAATATTGTCCAAATCCAGAATTTAAAAAGGGTTGTATGATTCTTAACGCTTTTAGCATAATGATATGTGTAACAACACATAAATAATAAGAATAATGACTGTAAATGTTCAACTAAGCTAACAGTTAAGTTATTGTATAACGGAAGCCAAAAGTTACCTGTAATATATAGAAAAATGCTCAGAATCACAATAAACATAGAACTTTTGTAAAAGTGTGTATCAAATTTAGGCATAATTTATTTTAATAATTAAATAATATTTTTAAGTTTAAGTATAGTACCGCATTTACGACATTGATAACTAGTTTTATTCTTTTTAATTTTATTATGTCTTATTGGTGATAAATAATGTTCTTGGCAATCACATATATATACATACTCGTAACGTTTAAAATTAAAATTATGGGTAACTTTAGGGGGCTTCTTCATTATTTCTGACATGATATATTGCCATTCTTTACCATGAGGTTTTACTTTTCCATAGATTTGAAAGGTAATAAGATGAGCTAATTCATGAGGAACAACCTCCTCAATAAAATTTTCCCCATTTTCACAAAGCATTGTGATGTTAAGTTGAATTTCCCAACAATTTAATACTGCACTACCTGCAATGCTGCCTTTTGATTTATAACTAATTTTTGGTTCTTTATATTCAGTGTGTAGCAGGCGATTGGCTTGAAGTAAGTATCCTCTTAAACAAGCCATTACCTGATTATGTAAATAAATTGGTATGCGTTTATAATCCTGCTGCATCGCGAAGTAGTGCTGCTTTATCGGTTTTTTCCCAAGGAAATATATCCCGACCAAAATGACCGTAGGTTGCAGTTTTTTGATAAATTGGTTGAATCAGATCAAGCATTTGAATTAGCCCATAAGGTCTTAGATCAAAAAATTCTTTGATTAACGAGACAATTTTATCGTGTCCAATTTTCTCAGTACCAAAAGTATTAACATAAACAGAAGTAGGGTTAGCAACACCAATTGCATAAGAAATTTGCAATTCACATTTATCAGCAAGCCCTGCTGCCACAAGATTTTTAGCAACATATCTTGCTGCATAAGCCGCTGAGCGATCAACCTTTGAAGGATCTTTTCCTGAAAAAGCTCCACCACCGTGATGGGCTGCACCACCATAAGTATCTACAATGATTTTTCGACCAGTTAATCCACAATCTCCCATTGGACCCCCAATAACAAATCGCCCAGTTGGATTAATAAAATATTTAGTTCTTGAGGTTAACCATTCGGCAGGCAATGTCGGTTTAATGATTTCCTCCATTACTGCCTCTTGTATAACCTTTTGTTCAATTCCATCCGAATGTTGGGTTGATAAAACGATTGTATCGACCCCTTTTATTTGTCCATTTTGATAAATTAATGTGACTTGGCTTTTTGCATCAGGTCTTAACCATGGAAGCGTACCATTTTTTCTTACTTCAGCTTGGCGGCGCATCAAATCATGAGCATAGCTGATTGCAGCAGGCATTAGATTAGGCATTTCATTAGTTGCATAACCAAACATAATACCTTGGTCACCGGCACCTTGTTCCAATGGATCTTCTCTATCTACACCTTGATTAATATCGGGAGATTGTTTACCAATTGCATTTAATACAGCACAAGAATTTGCATCAAATCCCATTTCTGAACTGGTATAACCAATATCATTAATTGTTTTTCTTGTTAATTCTTCTATATCTACCCAAGCAGAAGTCGTAATTTCACCGCCAACTAATGCCATACCTGTTTTTACATACGTCTCGCAAGCAACGCGAGCCTTTGGATCTTGCTTTAAGATTGCATCAAGTACGGCATCAGATATTTGATCGGCAATTTTATCTGGATGACCTTCTGAAACAGATTCAGATGTAAATAAAAATTCTGACATAGAATACCTTTTGACTTAATTGTGTTTAGTAATCGAAATATAATACCTAATTTCTGGTAATCTATTTTAGCAGTTTTACCATCTAGACGTCTATCTTAATAACTATAAAATATTGAATAAATTTTGATACAGATAAAATTACTTGCATTAATTTCTATTCAATTTACGATATTGTGCGTTTTCTATTTATTATCTAATAAAGTTTAATTTAATTTATCTAATAAAGTTTAATTTAATATGAATATTATAAAACAATCTCCTGTGGTGTTAGTGTTTGATTCTGGCATTGGTGGATTATCTGTTTATAATGAAATTTACAATAAAATGCCTAATGCGCGGTATATTTATGCGTTTGATAATGAAATGTTTCCTTATGGTGATAAATCTCCAGAGTTTCTAGTTAATAGAGTTAATTCTGTTATAAAAACCATTACTAAGTTTCAACAAATTGATTTAGCGGTTATTGCATGCAATACTGCTAGTACAATTTGCCTACCTAGTTTGCGCGCTAAATTTCTTTTTCCTATAGTGGGTGTAGTTCCTGCTATTAAACCTGCAAGCTTACTAACAAAAAATAAGTGCATAGGATTATTGGCAACAAAAGCAACCATTGAAAGGGCTTATACAACAAATTTAATTAAACAATATGCTAATCATTGTTCAGTTAAATTATTAGGTCTATCTGAATTAGCACTTATAGCAGAAAATAAATTACAAGGTATTGCTGTAGATATGCAACATTTAAAAGAGTTGATGCATCCATGGCTCAGTTTACAAACTATTCCTGACACAATTGTTCTTGGATGTACTCATTATCCTTTTATTAAAGAAGAGCTGCAGATGATTTTTCCTCAAGTAAACTTTATTGATTCAGGTTATGCAATTGCAACACGGGTATATAATTTATTAAAAGATAAATATGAGGTAGACAAAATATCTTCATTTAATAAAGCAAATATCATATTAAGTACGACTTATAATCAGTCAGTTGAAAAATTAATCAAAAAATTAACTGAATATAATCTTGATAAATATCAAAGTTTTAATGTTTTTGGTGTTTAAAGGTTGTCCAAACGAATAAATATTTGAACTTTTTTGCTTGCCAAAAAAAATGAAGTGCCTATAATGCGCATCCACTGACACGGCGTCAGCGACAAGCAGACGAAAAAGGTGTGAGTGAGCAAGGTCAAAAATTTTGA
>NZ_JACFPU010000016.1:0-58423 GCF_016101825.1 Gilliamella sp. B14384G12
TTGTCATTATTGTTACCTTTTTTTATTGTTGGTTTATCATAACAATGACCTTATAAAATTGGTACTAATTAGTGTAGCCTATCCAGCACTTCGTCCCAACCATCTTTAATTCTTTGCTTAAACTCTTCTTTGTTATAACAACCTAATAAAGTACTAATAGTTAAAACCATAATTATTAATTGGCTTATTTTAATTAAATTTAATTTCATTAATTTTTGTTGCCTTCCTAAAAAAAACTCAGCCATATAGTTTTTGCATTCATACATGACCAATGGCTGATAATTGAGATTAATTTTCCATAATTTAATCGCTATCAGTAACAGGATTAATCAATTTATAACCTAAAGTATTTTGATATAATTTATCTCCCTTACCTACATAGAATTTTACGACATCTCGGTAAGTTTTTTCAGGTAATCTTACTTTTATTTGTTTATAGAGAGCATTGAGTTTATTTTCTGAATTTAATACCCAATCCGGTATATTAATTACATGATAATTATAATAAACCTCAAAATTGGTTTCATTGTAACTATAACCTTGCGCGCGTGTATATTCGTTTTTATTAACATCTGTTACACTTTCTACCACTATCTGACCATAACAAAAAGAATTTTCATATCTCGTTCGGCTTCCACTTCTATCAATATCTTGATATCGGTATTTTTCCCCTAATTCGGTCACTTCATAATGATAAAGTTCGGGGTGTCCTTCTACGGGCTCACGAGTTAATAAACCAATCTCGGCAAATAAAGGTAATGTTTTAGCAAGATCTTCTTTATTCCACTTACGCTGTTTACTATCATCTTCTAATATGGGTTCGTCAGTATAAGGGAATTTAACATCACCTAAAAAGTAGCAAAAATCACCTCTTAGTTTAGTATTAGCGTGTACATTTTCATAAACATCTTGAATTCTTTGCTTAAACTCTTCTTTGTTATAACAACCTAATAAAGTACTAATAGTTAAAACCATAATTATTAATTGGCTTATTTTAATTAAATTTAATTTCATGAGAATATCTCGCTTTTTACAGTATCGTGTATCACTATTGGATGAGTTTCAACACTTTTATTTTGGTTATTTTTGATCGTTTTTCCTTTAGGCCAATATAGGACTTGCATATAGATTTCACTATCAAAAGAGAAATAACATTCACCTGTTTTATAATAAATTTGGAAAAAATTTAGTTTATTACTTTTCTCATCTTTCGCAAATTGATAGGATTCAACTTTTCCAACTTTATTTATTTTCAAATTTTCTTCTGCCATCACTGGTTCTAGAGGCTCGGGTCGTTTGACCAAAATATCCGTTGGCGAATTATCAACAAATTCCAGTATTGGGTATTTTTTACCATTACTAATTTTAACTGTAGCGACTTCGTTGCTTTCAGCATCATAAAAACGAAGCATACCTTCATAATCACTTATATCTGAATCATAATTCGGTAAACCAAGCGACATATAAACCTCTTTACTCGATAAGTCAACTGCCGTAGAAATTGGGAATGTGGTCACAATTCCGGAAGTGGCCTCCATTGCATCTTTTCTTGCTCGTGTTTTATTTGAATAAAAGGTTGAATTTTCTAATTGTATTACGGCATAAACTCCACTTCTTGCCACCATGTAGTCATTAATTGCCATTGCCATACTATCAAAACTTGATAAATAGGCCTTACCTTTATCGGTTGGCTTTTTTAATCCAAATAAACAGTAATTAAACCAGATTTGCATGCTGTTCCAATCATCGGATTCATCTTTAAATATGCTTAAGATAATCATTGATACAAAAGTGGCAACTACTCCTAAAACAAATAATACACCAGCAATTGGTCCACCTAATAAACTTAACAATCCCACAGATTGCATCAAGGTAATAAAACCGGAAAACATTTGTAAACCGCCAGCTATCATATATGCTGTCCCTACTTTACCGCCTTTTGACCACCCTTTCATCATTAGCATACCACCTTCGATAACTGTGATCACTGAGGTTACTATGCCAAAAACGCCTGAAACGGCTACTGATGTTTTAAGTACGCCATTACTAAACATTCTTAGAGTTCTACTTGCATCTAAAATCCCTCTAAATATCGGTGCTAGAGTGTTATTGAGAAAGACCATAACTTCATTAATTAAGGAGGAATAATTTGCCAGCATTTTACAATATCCAAACTTAGCGTCACGTTCAAGTTGAAAACGTAAAGTTTGACTGATGGAAAGGTCTTGTAATGCTTCCATATTTTGGTAATAAAGATGTCGAGAAGCCTCGGCTTGTATACCCGCTAAGACAATTTTACCGACACTAAACATAACTTCTTTTTTAGGAGGGGTATTAGTATTTAATCTAGTATTTGTTATCGAACCAGATAGACTTTCACAAAACTGTACTTTTACTTCATTGAATACATCCAACAAATTATTCTTTACAAAATTTAGTCTTATCGTAAAGTCACTCCAGTTTCGCATCATTGGCATGGTTAAACATGCTCTAATTGCCCGAAATAAATTCTGACCTCTGAGTACCATGTCACCATTACTGACAATTTCGGCAATTTTGATAATCTGGCTTACATAATCAGCTCCCTCTGAAAAAAAACTCCAATTAATGGTATCGTTTTGATTTGAGTTTGTTATTGGATGTTTATCATAAGATAACTCTTTACCAGTAGTTGCTAATGATTCCATATAATTCAGTATAGAGCTTAATTCAACGCCTGGTATATTTTGTAACTGAAAATTGAACATTAAATTACCTTGCATCACCATCGCACTTTGGAACATTAACGGCATAATTTGATGTTTAATTTCTTCGGCTTGTTTAGTTACTAATGACTTTTCTTGTTCTGGCGATAGTTGTTCATTTTGTGGACATTCAAGTGGTCTGTTGGCTAATCCCGACATAACCCGCGATATTAGCATTGTATAAAGAGTTAACATTAATTCGCCTTTTTCACAGAAAAAGTCATCAGCAAGTTTTCCATCACCTTGGCTTTCTTCAAATTCTTGTAAAATTTGTTTTGTTTGTTGTTGGCGCTTTTCTTTAGCAGTTTTTTCTTTTTCTGCACACTCTGCAATATATTTTTTTAATTCCTCTTTATTTTTATTAGCCAATTGCGGTTGAAAGCTTGGGTATGTGGCTAACTCTTGCTGCAAAATTCCAAGACGTTTATTTAAAAGTAATTCCCAAAAACTACCCTTTTGACCATCAATTAGATGAAAAAATAGACTATTTAAATTAGTAAGCAATGCATCCCATACTGCGGATTGTACTTCTGTTTTTATCCCACCTAAACAAGTAAAATCGATCAGTTTTAAAAAATCTGTTAAATAACCAACATGATTGTTCGAGCAATTTGTATCACATTCTAACAACCAAAATTCACAATCATTAAACTTGGTGATCGCTGTTGGTGCATATTTCGAATAGTCTTTGAATCCAAATAACCAACTAAGGTAATAAAAATAATCTTGCGAATGTGTAGCTATTGTCTTAAGGAATTTATCATAATCGTTTTTTTCTTGATGTATAAAATCTAATTCTTCTTTTTGATCTAACAATTCATTATATTTCGCTAACTCCTTGGCAATATTGTTCTTAGCATTCTGCTCAGCAGTGTTATTTTCTCTAAACTTTTTGACATCTATATATTCATATAACGGACGAAATTGATCATTCATTTCTTTCAACTTCTTTTGTTTTTCTTCTAAAGTCATCTCGACTTCTTCATAACCTTTTTCTAGATATCTCTTCGTTAAAGGAAAATCACTAATCTCGCCTGGGGGTTCAGAGACGTTATTAATCAAAGCAAAATCATAATATATTTTATCTTCTGCTTTTGCTGTTTCAGATGATACGATTTGGTTGCGATATTCATTTATTAAAGATAATGTTTTACGTTTATGCAGTCTTTCTTCACTAAAATAATTATTTTTTTCCAAGCCCAATCTATTGAAAATTTCCTGATATTGGTATTTGTCAACTTGGCTAGAAGACAAACTTTCTGGCTTTGGCTCTTGTTGATTTATATGTGCATTTATTTGTTTATCCAATCGCTTATTGGATTTAATTATTTGATTATAGTGTTCATTTATTTTTTTTGAATAAATCTCTTCCGATTTAATAATAATTTGTGTTATCGGTTCAATTTTTAACTGACGCTGTAGACTTAATTCTTCAGCAATACCAAATGGATCTTCAACAATAACGACCGGTACAACATATTTGCCTGATTGTTGAAATTTTTCAATCTGGTCTCTCAATTTACTAGATTCAGCCTCATATTCATATTCTACGCCATTTCCTTTTTCTACGCCGTATCCTTTACGGTCGCGTAGTGAATTGAATTTATGGGCAGTTATAAAGGTGTTTTCGTCTTGGATTAACTCTTTTTGATTGTCCTCATCATTATTTTCATTATCATTATGCACTATCATTTTTGGATCAACGGCTAATTCTAATAATGAATTTGCAGATTTTAACTGACTAAATCTAAAACTGCGTTTACCCCCTTCAGTAAGCTTATCAGGATCTTTGTAAGACTCTTCACTCAAATTTATTTTGGTAAAGCGTTTTAATGCAGTATCTAAGTCAATCGTTTTTGTGTTTCGTTCAACGACTTGAGCTGCTTGATCTTGCGATTCAGATGAATCTTGCTCTTTCTTTGAGGGTAAATCGATGGTAAGGGAAGATTCGTTCATCAATTTAAGGTATTTTTCAATAGTACTGTTTTTTCCTTGTGACCAAGCTCTGCGAGTATAGGCTATATAGGCTTCGCCTTCATACACACTGGTATCTATATTAATAAAAGAACCGGGTATATGGTGATTATTGCCATCTTTAGTACAGCCTGTTGGAATTTCTTTAACATTGCGTTCTTTAACATCGGTAATGCTTTTATGACGAAATACTCCTGATGGAGTGACTTCATATCCCATGAATTCCCAACCTTTTTGTTTATGTTTAACTAGAATATAAACATAACCTACCCGTAAGGTTCGATACACATATTTATGAGTAATTAAATCCACTTCCGGTTCACGATTGTCCTCAGAGAGTTTTTTCTCAGCGATACCAATATTATGTTTTGATATAAAAGTTGCACTAACCGGTGCTTTTCGGACTAAAAAAATCGGAAAACCTTTACGTTCACATACACCACAGTTGCCATTGGCTAAAGGTGAATGGGAATCCTTTCCTTTATCCAGTTCACCATAAATTATTCTATCTTCTAAATCTTCTGCTTTTTTTTGTTTTTCTTTGCTTATTGTTTGTTCTGTATTTTCTAAATTACCGGTCATTGTTTCTTCCATTATTCATTCTTATTTATTCTTATTTATTTTACTTTTTTATCGATAAAAACTCTTGTCTATCTATCGCTTGAAATCTTTCTGATAAGCTTCCTTCATTTAACTTAGCTTGATCTATAGCCATTTTTAATGTGCTATTACTCAGTAGATTACCATAACGAAGTGTCATTATTGTGAAAGTTCGTTGATCATTTAAATTGGTTAAACCGTAAGAGCAAGCTCTGTGATAGGCTCTGGCCAAATCGAGTAAATTAATTTGGGTAGTTTCTTTATCAAGCTTTATATAAATATTTGCTTGTGATAAATAGATATCAAAAATCTTTTTGATATGTTGATTATAAAATTTTGCATCTTCACTCAAAAAGATAGTTGATGGATTCGGTTTGTAACCTAAATTATTAATAGTTTCGATAGTTTTATTAACTGTTAAATAACTGTAACTCACAAAACTGCTCAATAAATCAGCCAAAAATTCCGGGCAGATTAGATTACCTTGATGCAACAATTGCATCCGAAACGGCTCATAAAAAGGGACAAATATTGATCCTAAAAACTGGGTTAAATGCATACCAATTTCAGATAAAATTTTAGCCACAATTTTGGGCTCATATTGACTCACTAGCCAGCAACATACATAACGTTTGCTTTGCAATATCTCACCTTTTGCTTCAATCAAACTAAAATGTAGTAATCGGTTTTCAAGCTCTTGGTTTGGTTTACCAAGCGTTACTAATTGCGGGCAAGCGTCTAAGTCATAAGCTAAATCTTTTCTGACAACTGGTGTAACGGCTTGTTCACCATATAAATCTTTTATATTATTTAACCCAACAAAATCAAGTTCACTTACCGATGTGAGTGGATCAAGCAATAAGTAACGATAATATTTTTGGTTATTTTCATTATCCAGCAGAGCAATTAATTGTTGCTTCATTATCCTTTCTCCTTACATGTACTACCTGCTGGTAATTCAGGTAAACTGCCATTGTAACTTAATGGACTTATCACACCAAAGCTAGCAACATGCGCTTCAATATCACCAGGAGCCATAAATTTTATAGTGCCGTTTTCCAATACAATAGCAACACCGTCACACGCAAGAGTAAGTTTTTTCTTTGCTGAGATAATGACTTCACTGTCAGTACTTGTAATTTTCATATCTTGCTTAGAAGTTAATAACATTTCTTCATTTTGTGCTTGGATATCTACATTACCTTTTGATGCAAATATTTTTATACCCATAGCATTGGCAAAAAGGCTAATCATATTGCCAGCGGTTACCATAAAACGTTTAAAGGCGTTAACATCAATACTGCTTTGCGCTGTTTGAATAATGTTTTCACCCGCAGTTTGCTGGATTGAACTTGGAGTCACATCAGCTATCCCAGAAGGTGAGTAAGTTAATATTCCTGGTTGTTTTAATTCTTTTAAGCTTTGTTCAAATAGCTGTTTTTGTGTTTGTAAATCAGAAAGTTCGGCTTGAGCCGCTTGTGCCAATTCATTGAGCCTTTTCACCATTTCACTGGCTTGTGCAAGCTCACTAATGGCACTATCCATTTGTAACTGTTTATTACCCGCTTTTACTTGTTCTTCACTGGTTATGTATAACCCTTTACCTGCTCTTATCGCCCCCCATTCATCGGTACGTAGCTCTAACCCACTACCTCGCTGTTCTTTTTTTTCATTAACCAGATGACCAAGGTTAAGTTGAGTTTTGCCGAATTCTGTTGCCAGCTTTATATGCTCTTGTCCGCGTTTGTCATCCATTCGCAGTTTATTATTAGCTGGAGTGCGTATCACATTGCGATGTTTGTTGATAGTGGTAACATGGTCTGGATGGCTACTGTCATGCATAGCATGAGCAATATAAGGACGATCTGGATTACCATTAGTGAACGCTACGGCGACTTCAGTAGAATCGATAAGGGGAAAATGAAAGCCATATGTATCACCAGCATACGGTTTTGCCAATCTGACCCATAAACTTTCCTCACCTTTTTTCCAATTTTTTAAATCAAAATTGAATTTAATACGATAGCGGCCTTGGGTATCAATATAACCATAAGTATCATCATTAGGACTTGTTACCCTTGCAGGTAAGGTGCCACTTACTTGTGGCCATGGCAATGGTGCAGGACGATACGGTTTAAGGCCATCATAAGGTATAGCCGTGAATTGTGTTTGATAAGAATCAGTTCGATTACCCGTACAATTGGTCGAAACAATAATAATACCGTCTTTTATATCTGCAATTGGACAATCTTCAATAGTGATATGTTGACCAGGAATGAGTTTATAGTCATTACATTTTCCTGAAATAATGAGTTGTTCGCTCATGTAATGTTGATGTCTTATGTGTGCATACCAACTACCACTTTCAACTGTCTGTGCATCACCGAGCGATTTATGATGCTCTTCGTAACGATAATCTTCACCACGGGTAGTAGTATCATTTGGTTGACTGTTATCACTGCCATAAAGTGAACTGTCAGCCATACGATAATTGTAATCATTAACACTAACTTGGTTAGGTTTTGTTTTACTACTGAATTGTAAATCCCATACACTATAACGCTGACTGTCATTTAAACCATTTGGTTGCTTAATAATAGTACTTCCAGCATCTTGGTATCCTTGTTCATAATCACTGATGACGATAGTATCGCAATTATGTTCTAAATGAGTACTAATATAAAAATAAGCACCTATGTCTGCCAGTAGTCGTTGAATGAAAGCTAAATCACTTTCTTGCCACTGAGTAATAAATTCTCGAATAGGATAGGTTTGGTTTAATTCGAAGCGAAAATCAACACCTGTAAAATTATGATTACGCAAAACCTCTTCCACAACATCGATCACACTTTTATTTTGGAATATTGCGCTTTGATGGTTGTTAGCCAGTAATGCTATTCGTGGTTCAAGTATGACTTGATAATGTGCTTCGTCATTACTAATTGAAATTAAACTAAACTCAGTGATAACACCATAGATGGTTTTGGGTTTGTCACTTGCTATTGATGAACCGATGTTAATCAATTCACTAGGTAAGTTGGCAGGGTGAAAAGTCAATGAGGCAAATTGACTAAGCACAGATGCAATAGCGATTTGTTTATTTTGGCTAGTAAAATGTATGGTATACTGCCAAGGTTGATTTAGATGTTCATGACCTTCTATCGATAATATTGAAATTTGAGAAGTTTCAATATTTTCAATTGATAGAGAATAGTTATTATGTGAAAAATTACTAACTAAAGAAGAAAAGCTATCGGCAACTACTCCTTTTATCTCCTTTATATCCATGTTGGGATCCTTGGTTAACTCAAAAAACGGTTGATATAGTCCAATTAAATATTATTGAATTATTATTTAATCAAAAAACAAACAGAAGATATAAATAATACACAACCTCAAATTGGACGGTCAATGGTTTTGTAAATTTTTTTTATGTTTTGTTAATTATTTGATAGCTAATATTAAAAATAATTCCTGTGATCATGACGTTATTTGAGTAAACGAATTGAGCTTTTAATTTATAAAATTAATAAAGTTACAATCTTTATGAACATCGAAAGCTCTAATTTCAGCCACTTATATCTGATTTATTAATTTTATCAATTAAAAATTCAACAATTTGCTTTAATAAATAATTTTTCTATCTATCAATGCGCATTATTGAGTCTTTAATTGTCAATTTTATCGGTTTTTGAATGAAATTCTTATTCAGAATTTTTGATTAGCTTATTGTTTATTTGTGAAAAAGAACCGTAATTAAACAGATCTTTATAAATGATTTGTATGGATGGATATTAAATATTTTATTTGTGTTCACGTTTTTGACAAAATTAAATCTGAAATTTGGGGAACAATTTTTTTAATAAAGAAGTGATTAATTATTTTTTTAACTTAAATAAATCCGTTTTCTTTAATCTAAACTGTTAATTGTCCACTACCATAAAACGTCGATTCTCGGTAACAATTTGTAAAAAGATAGGTAAGCTGATTTTTTCATTTTTCAGTTGTTTACCCGTTAAATCATAAACTTTAGAACGACCATATTCGTCGATGACAATAGTTTTATCTTTATAAAGCGCGGCAATTTTATTTTCATTACCTGCAATAACCCATTGTTTCGAAATTTGATTAAATAAATTATTACCCTGGCTATACTTTTGTGGAGATGTTGTTACATAAAATGCATCTTGCATCAATGTCGGCAATATATCTATTTGCGAGGTAACATGATTAAATTTAAGATTTTCTTTACCTGGCCAAGAAATAATTAATGGTACTTTTAGATATTCCCGATTAAAATTATTAATATCATTACGTAAAGCTGTCTTTTTAACTTTATCAACTTTTATGTCGTTAGTTCCCGCAATAATAATAATAGTATTATCAAATAGATTTGACTGTTTTAAATGATCAATTATCGATTTTAAATATTGATCGAGTTTTGCCGCATTAGATTCTAATGCAGATATTGACATTTTTTTATTTTTGTTAGCCAAAGAGTATTGGATAACAGAAAACAGTGGCGCATGGTTATTTAACTCATTTTGTTTAGCATACCATGTGATCCAATTATCTGTTGTCTGTTTGTTATTCTTTTTTATAGGATCAGGCAAGGTAAAGTTAGACAATAATGCATAACGATAAAGAGGTTCCGAAAATCCTTCTGTTGAAAATAAACCTAAGTTATAGTGCTGCTGATTAACTACCTCAAATAAAGTAGACGTTTTATGACTGGTTAAAATACTGTTGTAATAATTTGGATCTAAACCATAAAACAGTGAAAAGTCGTTTAAATAAGATTGATTGCTTGAAGCATAATTATTACCAAAGTAAATATTACTTTTTGCAAAGTCATTTAACCACGGCATATTTTCCGTCAGTAAACTATAGTTCCAACCATCGATCACTATCATAAGCACATTTTTTTTCGATACTTGTGTATCGTCAAAAGTAATGCGATCTAACGGATATTCAATCGCAAGTGCAAACGGATTACCTTCTTGAGTAATACGATTGCGATAGTCATTTTCTTCTATAAAACCATAACGTTCAAGAAAATGCCGAGCCGTCAACGGGTAAGAAAGAGGCAAACTTGACCGTTGCATGGTTATTGGCCTATAAAAGTTGGCATCAGCCCAAATATGAATTAAGTGGGAAGAGACAAAACTTAGCATAAAAAGAATGACTATAGGCCTAGCAAAACATTTTCGCTTACTTAAACTGCGTAATTTTTTCCAACTCCATGTTGCAAACAATATTTCTAAAAGTAGAATGAATGGAATAATAATCAGGTTAGTACTTAAAAATGAGGCTTTTTGCGTTGTTAACAGTTGCCAAATCGATAAATTAAGATGCATCCTAAATTGCGTAAACACTTCAATATCAATTAGAAGTAGTGCAATACCCAATGTTGCAATGATTATGGCAATCATTCGTTGCCAACAAGCCGAACGAATAAAAAAGCTTAACGGAAAAAGTAAGATCAGATAAACAATAAATGTTAAAAAACTGAAGTGACCAATTGCGCTAATAATTGCATAAAATCGCCCCATAAAAGTACGAGGCCAATCAGCAATAAATAAATATTGACTTCCCAAAGCAATCACGACAAATACATTAAACAATGTAAACCAATGACCCCAACTGACAATTTGTGTGGTCTGTTCATCTTTGAAGTGGTTACTTTTAAGTTTGAGCATATTTAATCGTTGGTAATGATGAGATGGTAAGTACAAATTAATTTGTGGCATAGTTTACCTGATTTTAAAAAATCTTTCTGTAATTTTTTTATTCGTTAGCATAAAGATTTAGGTAATTTGTTGGCGTTATAATCGATACTTGTTATAATTCTCGGATCTATTTAGCTAACAATAAAGACTATAACTTTGGCAATTACACAACTCAAATCACAACACATCCAACCTGATTTAACAAAAATTTCTGCATTTAATACTCAAGTAGATACAGCCAGATTGGTGTCAGATAAATCAGCCCATTTACTTAAATGGCAACCACGCATTGCTTCGGCTTTATCTTTGTTATGCCCGCATACAAGAGCAAATTATAGTCCGCGATTTATGCTACTAAAAGCGCCTGAAAGTGAGCTTTTATTCTCTTTACTTGAGCAAGCGGTTAAATCCGATTTCTCATCATCAGAATTAGGCTACAGCTATTTTTTCAATGAAAATAAAATCACACTGAATAAAGCAAAAAGTAAACAAGATAATTTTGCCACTCAAAATAGTTGTTTAGCTGTTTCCGCTGTCGATTCTGAAAAGCTTTTTGGATGCGTCAGACAACCTGAAAATGGTCAGATTAAGCTACAAGCAGGTTTAGTTCATCAAATTAATGGTGGCATTTTAATTTTAGGGCTACGCTCATTACTAAGCCAACCAGAGCTTTGGATAAAGTTAAAACAGATGGTCATTAAACAAGAATTTGAATGGTTTTCGTCTGATGAATCACACCCGTTACCCTTGTCAATTCCTAAAATGCCTCTAGATTTACGTGTTATTTTTGTTGGTGATAGATTAAGTTTAGCTGAGTTGCAAGATTTTGAACCAGAGTTTTATGCAACCTCAATCTATACTGAGTTTGAAAATGAATTACCAGTAAAATCAATAGAAGATATTGAACAATGGGTTGATTACTTAAAATTTATTACTGATAAGCAACAGTTGCCTAATATTGATAATTCAGCGATTGGTAAACTTTATAAAGAAGCGACCCGCTATACAGGCGATCAATATTATTTACCCCTTTCAGTAGATTGGATTAATTCTGTTTTGGTGAATGCGACACATTTTTCACAAAATAATGCTATAAATGAATTTGCTGTTACCCAAGCAATAAAACAAAAATCTTGGCATGAAGCTTATTTGCAAGAAAGACTACATGATGAAATCTTTACTAATCAAATTATGATTAACACAAAAGATCAAGTTGTGGGTCAAGTTAATGGATTATCGGTGATTGAATATCCTGGATACCCAAAAGCAATTGGCGAGCCAACACGCTTAAGCTGCCTTATTCATTTTGGGGATGGAGAATTTATTGATATTGAGCGGAAAACTGATTTAGCGGGCAGTATCCATTCTAAAGGCATGATGATTATGCAGGCTTTTATAATGTCTGAATTTGCTATTAATCACCAGCTCCCTTTTTCCACATCATTAGTGTTTGAGCAGTCTTATAATGAAATTGATGGAGATAGTGCATCTCTTGCTGGACTTTGCGCAATAATAAGCGCATTATCAGAGCAAGCCATCGATCAGCAACTTGCAGTCACTGGTTCAGTTGATCAGTTTGGTCATGTGCAATCTATTGGCGGTGTAAATGAAAAAATTGAAGGTTTTTTTGCTGTTTGCAAACATCAAGGCTTAACTGGAAAACAAGGTGTGATTATCCCTGCGACCAATCAACGTCATTTAAGTTTAAATGATGAAGTTATTGAGGCCATTGAAAAAGAGCAGTTTTCAATTTGGACTGTCGAGCATATCGCTGATGCACTTTATCTGCTTACAGGAGTACCTTATAAAGATAATAGTAGCATCAACTTGTACAAACTGATACATGCTCGTATGCAATCAGTATTAATACAAGACAAAAAGCATGATAGCTGGCTTAGTAAATGGCAAAAATATTGCAAAAAACAGTAATACCCAATAAACTTTATCTTAGCATTTGATTGATTGATTGATTAATAAATTAAAATGAAGTGCGTTACTCGCTTTTAGGGTTTTAAAGCATGGCTCTTAATAATTTAATTATATTTGCCATGCATGTAATTACATTAGATAAAAGGTTTTCCTATGACATTTGAACGTAAATCTTCGTATGATAAAGCAGATCTGATTAAATCAGGCAATAGTGAACTATTTGGTCATGATGGTCCTCCATTACCGTCTGATTTAATGTTGATGATGGATCGCGTTATCGAAATGAATGAGGATGGTGGTAATTTTGGTAAAGGTTATGTTGAGGCAGAACTTGATATTAATCCCGATTTATGGTTTTTTAAATGTCATTTCAAAAATGATCCGGTAATGCCTGGTTGTCTTGGACTTGACGCTATGTGGCAATTAGTTGGGTTTTATTTAGGCTGGATTGGCGGTAAAGGTAAAGGTCGCGCTTTAGGTGTAGGCGAAGTTAAATTTAAAGGTCAAATACTTCCAATCAATAAAAAAGTTACTTACAAAATTCATTTCAAACGTGTTATTAACCGTAAATTAATTATGGGTATTGGTGATGGTGAAGTTTTTGTCGATGGTAAATTAATTTACGAAGCAACTGATTTAAAAGTGGGTCTTTTTAAAGATACAAGTGAATTTTAAATTTTTTTGACTTTCTATTCTTATATTTGCTTAAAATATAAGAATAGAATACCGAATTTATTCAGTTAGCTTTATAAGCGATTGTCATACTGGTTATGCTTTACTTATGTAATTTAATAATATTTTTTATTATGTTAGTGTTTTTTTATAAAAAAAAATTTAAAGATAGATTCACAATAATGCAAAACGCCTTGCAGTTTTCAATAAATCATATCGCTAACTCATCACTCTACCCGTCTATTCTTAATAATTAACATTTTTAATTTAGTATAATTTATGATTTTCTTAAAACGTTTTTTTATTTTTATTCTTTTATCTTTTTTTTTAAATAGTTTCGTTTACGCTGATTTCAGTGGCAAAGTAGTGAAAGTTATCGATGGCGATACAGTTGATATATTAACCATCAAGAAGCAAAAAATTCGTGTTCGTCTACTTGATATCGATGCACCAGAAAGCAATCAAGCTTATGGCAATAAGTCGAAGCAATATTTAGCCTCACTTATCGCAGGTAAAAAAGTTTTTGTAAAGTCGAGCAAAAAAGATATTTATAAAAGAACATTAGGCACTATTTTCTTAAATAAGGTAAATATAAATGCCAAAATGGTTGAAAGTGGCTATGCTTGGGCTTATCGTTATAAGGGCGTGGCTAATAATAAATTGATGGTTAAAATTGAAGCAAAGGCTAAGCAAAGCAAAAAAGGACTATGGAAAGATAAAAAACCTATAGCCCCTTGGGATTTTCGACGTAATAATAAACGTTAACTTTTTCTATCGGTATTCTATTTATCGATTTGTTTAAGTAACTCTAAACCTTGAGCACAAGCAGCAACTTGTTTATCTTCCGGCAAAGCAATAATTTCTTGTTTTGCTTGTTCAAGGTTTTGTTTTATTATGTCGAGTATTTCTTGATTAAAGGTATTTTCAGGCATATTTTTATAAATATTTTCTACTTTATCAAAATATACTTTACATGATTCTGGTATATCTGCTGTTGCAACAGAACAGAAACCCAACATTACCACAGTTAATATTAACTTTTTCATTGTTTACCTTTGTGATCTTCTAATAGTTATTAAAATTTTTGTTGAAAATGATACTTTATGATTTCTAGCGGAAAACAAGGTAAGATTTGGAATATAACGTTGATGGGTGATATCTATCTTACCAGTAATAATTTACTGATAAGATAAGCAGATGAAGATTAGATCACAGTAACGTCTGCAGCAGCAGGACCGCGTGGGCTATCTTGAATAGTGAATTCTACTTGTTGACCTTCACCTAGTGTTTTAAATCCGTCACCAGAGATTGCAGAGAAATGTACAAACACATCTTTGCTACCGTCAGCAGGGGAAATAAAACCAAAACCTTTACTTTCGTTGAACCATTTTACTTGACCAGTAATCTTAGACATAATAATCTTCCTATAAATAAATTAATCTCAGCCACTTAAGGCTATACTCATAAAACATAAAACTTAGACTACTTATTAACACTGATAAGAAGAGACTGAAGAAAACCAATACCTGAGTTAAAGTAAACTACAACTACATATATCTAAATGTTACAAAATAAATCCGCATGTCATATGCTGGCAACTATTTACTCATAATTAGTAAACTAATGCAAGCAATCTTTTATAATAATTGTTAATAATAGCAAAACAAACTAAATCACAACTTGGCATTAATCATATAACCATATAATTAATATCATAAATTAGCTCTATGCCATTGATTGAGATTTTTTTATTGTTGCTTCTACTGCATCAATAACCGCCGCTCTAAAACCTTTTTCTTCTAATGCATGGACGCCTTCAATGGTTGTACCAGCAGGAGAACAAACCATGTCCTTAAGCTCGCCAGGATGTTTACCTGTTTCAAGCAACAATTTTGCAGATCCCATAACCGCTTGAGCAGCAAATTTATAGGCTTGTTTTCTTGATAATCCGCCTTTAACTGCGCCATCAGCTAAAGCTTCAATGAACATAAAAACAAATGCAGGTGAAGAACCACTTGCACCAATAACCGCATCAATTAAATATTCTGGCACAACTTCAGTTTCACCAATACAATTTAAAAGTTCTTGTACTATTGTTAACTCCTCATTGGTAACTTCGGTATTGGGTGTGATAGAGCACATGGCGGCGTTAACTAATGCTGGTGTATTTGGCATTACTCGGATAATTTTTTGCTCATAACCAATGCTTTTCGCAATTGTTTTAATTGTCACTCCTGCAGCGATTGAGACAACTATCGTATTCTTTTTTAATTCTTTTTGAATATCACTAAGAACATCAACAATAACATTAGGTTTTACAGCAACAAAAACGATATCTGACTCTCGAGCTACATCTTTTGCTGATGTTAAATTATTCACTCCGTGAGATTTATTTAAATCTTCACCTTTTTCTGGATGAGTATCATAAACATAAATTTGTGTGCCTGGTACAATATTACTCCCTAAAATACCTTGTAATATAGCATTCCCCATATTACCTAAACCAATCAAACCAATACGCTGTTCCATTTGTATACTCCTATGAATGTAAGTTAAATTGATTATAGATTATTTTTTTAATAAAACCCAAAATTTATCTTTCTATTAATTCTGACTCTTAAATAAAATCTTTCACAATATAACTTTTAAGCTTTATTAAAAACTTTTTGGCATTACTTGCATGCCATATTGTTGTCCAGTTTGCATAAGTGATAAAATTTGTTTCATCTTGCCTTCATTAATTAAATTACTGATTGCTGGTGTATTAATCAATATTTCAAATAGCGCTTTACGTTCATTATTATGACGTATTAGCTTTTGATTTATGATAGCTTTCAAACAGTTAGAGAGTTGGCTACGAATAAAATCACGACAATTATCTTCAAAGACATCGATAATGCGATTGATACTTTGCACAGCAGAGTTCGTATGCAAAGTGGCAAAAACCAAATGACCTGTTTCTGCGGCAGTCAATGCAGCTTGAATAGATAATTTATTGCGCAACTCACCCAATAAAATTATATCTGGATCTTGCCTTAATAAACTATCAATAGCTTGACCAAAATCGGCTATTTCACGTTGCTGAATTAACGATTTATCATTTTTATAAATATATTCTATAGGATCTTCAAGCGTAACAATATGTTTGGCAATTGTCGTATTAATGTGCTGAATCAATGCGGCTAAAGTAGTGGATTTACCACTACCGGTTGCTCCTGTCACAAGGATGATGCCTGATTCATTTTTTATAAGTTCGCTAAAAATAGCGGGAGCACCAATATCAGACAATGTAGGAATACGATGATTAATCACCCGAAACACGGCTGAAATACCACGGTGTTGATAAAAAATATTAACTCTAAATCGCCCTATTTTAGCCAAATCATAAGCAAAATCTATTTGCCTATGTTGCTGTAGAACTTTTTTTTGGGATTCATTCAATAAACCAAATAACGCTATTTCAAGGGTGTTTGGTATTAGTTTATCAGCATTTAAAAACTGTAATTGCCCATTAATACGAACGTAAGGCGCTTCACCGCTTGAAAGGTGCAAATCCGAAGCATTTTGCGTTACACTAAGAGCCAACATTGAGTTTAACATTAAATTCTACCTATTAATTATCCTTTGGGAATTAACATGAATACAGTACAAGACAATTTACTTAATATTAAAAATGAAATTAAAAAAATTGCTAAAGAATGCGGAAGAGATCCCAATACAATACAACTTATTGCAGTTAGTAAAACCAAACCTGTCGAGCAAATTACGGAAGCAATTAATGCTGGTCAATTAGCTTTTGGGGAAAATTATGTGCAAGAAGGAATTGAAAAGATTCAGTATTTCGAAAAGAACATGCCAAATAATGACTTAATATGGCATTTCATAGGTCCATTACAATCAAATAAAAGTAAATTAGTTGCTGAACACTTTGATTGGATGCACACCATCGATCGATTCAAAATAGCACAAAGATTAAGTGATCAACGTCCAAACCATATGGCTAAATTGAATGTGTTGATTCAAGTTAATATTAGTCAAGAAGCCAGTAAATCTGGAGTAAAACCTGAAGAAGTTACGGATTTGGTCAAGCAGATTGTTGCCTTACCTAATCTGAATCTACGAGGATTAATGGCAATCCCTGAAATTGAAAATGACTATGATAAACAACTTAACGTATTTACTAAGATGCAACAACTCTTGCATTCATTACAGAAAGATTATCCATTTATGGATACATTATCTATGGGCATGAGTGGCGATATGCCGGCTGCCATTAGTGCAGGTAGTACTATGGTTCGCATTGGTACAGCTATCTTTGGTGCACGGCAGTATTTGTGATATATTGGCTAAATATCTTTATTCTGAGGAATTTTAAATGACATCGATTCTCTTTTTAGGGAAAACCGTATTAACCTTTTGTTTATATGTTTTGATTTTAAGGTTATGGATGCAACGTGTGCGCGTGAATTTTTATAATCCTTTTACCCAATTTATCGTCAAAATAACGCAACCTATCATTGGTCCATTACGTAAAGTTATTCCATCAATTGGTCGAATTGATACTGCTACATGGATCCTTTTATATCTATTTGCAGTTATTAAAATTATTTTTGTTTTGTACTTTAATTTAACTAACAGTCCAATATTTTCTATTGAATATCTGTTATATGCTATCGCCGCAATAGTTCATGATGCCGGGAATCTTTTATTTTGGTTATTGCTATTTCGCGCGATTTTAAGTTGGGTAAGTAGAGGGCAATCTGGAGCCGATGAGTTACTAGCTCAATTAACTGAACCGTTTATAGCTCCTATCCGTCGTATTGTACCGCCTCTTGGTATAATTGATATCTCGTTCATGATTTTTGTGTTTATTTTAATGTTTTTAAATATGCTCGCTTTTGATATTGTGGGCTATCTATGGATTTTACTTTAAGTTTTTAAAACTAAGAAAGGGAGCAAATGCTCCCTTTTTTATAGAATATGATCTTCCCAACAAATCACATCTTTTTCATACACAATGCGATTTTTAACTGAAATTTTTAGCTTGTGCATAAGCTTTTTATTTCCCATTATAAGAGGATGCCATTCAGGTAACTGCCCTGTTTCTGAAAAATAACGATAAGTACAGGTTAACGGTAACCATTCAATGGTTAAAAGATTTTCTCGCGTCAATTTAATGCAATCAGGCTCATAGGCAAAACGGTTATGATAATGCCTGCATTGGCAAGTTTTAGAATCAAGCAAATTGCATGCAACATTGGTATATAATATTTCGCCAGTATCTTCGTCCTGTAATTTGTTTAAGCAACACTGACCACAACCGTCACAAAGTTGTTCCCACTCATCATCACTCATTTGTTCTAAGGTTTTGTGTTCCCAAAATGGCTCAATCATACTTTGAAATCGTCTTCTTTTAACATTTGTAAGAAAAATCCATCCGTTTTAATTCTTTCTTCTATTTCTTGTGCAGTACCCACCACAAATTGACGTTTACCATCAAGAAGTACTTTCATTACAAACACTGGAGCACCAAAAATAGACATTATTTTTTCCGGAATCGTAGAAAAATCATTTTCATTTTCCATGTATAAATAACAATTTTCTTTTTTAGTACTTCGGTAAATATAACACCACATCATAGAATAGAACCTTACTCAATTATTTAAGACTATTTTGTAAATAAACACCAGCGCCAAATAGACCTGGATCTTCATGTGTTATCACATAAACAGGAACTTTTTTGACTAAAAATGACATACGGCCTTTATGTTCAAAAGCCGCTCTAAATGGGGATGCTTTAAAAAATTCAATAAATCGCGGTACGATACCACCAGCAATATAAACACCACCTTGGGTATTAAGCGTTAAAGCTAAATTACCACCAAAACGCCCCATAAAAGTACAAAAATAGGTAAGCGTCTGTAAACAAATTGGGCAACTATTATCTAATGCTTTTTTAACAATAACATCAGGTGTAATATCTTGTTGTGGTTGATTATTAATTTGTAATAAAGCTTGATAAATATTGACAATGCCATTACCGGATAAAAAGCGTTCTGTTGAAACACGACCAAATTTTTTACGTAATTGGGCTAAAATCTGATCTTCATCTTCACTGGTCATCGGTAATTCAGTATGCCCCCCCTCTCCTGGCAGACTAATCCACCGCTCATTAACTTTGATTAAATGCGATACACCAAGTCCGGTGCCCGCTCCATAAATCGCAATTGGATAATTTAAATCAGGTTCATCACCACCAATTTTTATTAAATCTTGTTTAGTTAATTTAGGAATTGAAGTCGATACAGCCGTAAAATCATTAATTACTTCAAGTTTAGTCAGATTTAATTCTTTAATCAGTTCTGAACGTGAAAATGACAAATGATTATTTGTCATATTGATGATATCTTCATTATCAATTGGACAAGCAATTGCGATGCAAGCCATACTAATTTTGACTGCTTGTGTTTGCAAGTAATCCTTGATTAAATTTAATAAAACATCATTTTTTGAAAGAACAACCTTAGTAACCCCTGACAGTTCGTTAGTTGCTAAATTATAAAGTGCAAATCTGGCATTGGTTCCACCAATATCCGTAACTAGTGCATGTTGATTCATGTTATTCCCTTCTGTAAAAATTAATTCTTTTCTTTAAATAGCAAGCATTACATTTATTTGTTGAAGAAAGTAAAACGGTCAATGTGATTAACTAGTTACATTAAGTTAATTCCGTTAACTGATTATTACTCCAATAAACACTTGTGCTAACTCAGTCAGCAGATAAATATTTTAAATATTGTAAGTAAATAACAATTATAGCCACTTCTTAAGTTTAAAATAAATATAAGGTGCAACCCCTGCAAGTAACATCAATAATAACGAAAATGGATAACCATATTCCCATTTCAATTCTGGCATATTTTCAAAGTTCATACCATAAGCTGATGCCACCACTGTCGGAGGTAAAAATACAACAGACACAACCGAAAATATTTTAATAATTCGGCTTTGCTCAATATTGATGAAGCTAGTTGCTGCTTGCATTAAAAAATTTACTTTCTGAAATAATGATTCATTATGTGGAACAAGTGACTCAATATCGCGAATAACCTCTCGAGCTTGTTCTAATTGATCTGCTGGCATCTTAGCACGGCGTACTACATAATTAACGGCACGTTGACTATCCATTAAACAGAGTCTTACTTTCCATGCAGTGTCTTCAAGTTCGGCTAATGATGTAATTGCTTCATCATAATGTTCTTGAGATGAACGATCCATGATAATTAAGCTTAATTCTTCCAGTTCACTATAAATATTCTCGATTTGGTCAGCTAATTGTTCAACTTTAACTTCAAATAGGTCAAGTAATACTTCATACGGGTTCCCATCGTTCATCCCCTGATAACGTGAGCGCATTCGATACAAACGAAATGCAGGTAAATCACGCTCACGTAAAGTAAACAGTCGACCATTATGTACAGTAAATGCAACCGTCGAGTTACCGGCGCGATCTTCTGCATCTTCATAAAAGAAGAATGAGTGAACGTGTAAGCCTTCATTGTCTTCAAAAAAACGGGCTGACGCTTCGATATCATCCAATTCAATACTCGTTGCTAAGTTTTGTCCTAAATGTGTTAAAACAAAATCGCGATCGGCTTCTTCTGGTTCAATTAAATCAATCCATGTCGCATTACTTATATCGCTTTCATTAATTTTTACTAATTGTTTGTTTTTTAATCCAAACGCATTAATCATAAGGACTCCTGTAGTGGGGGAACGTTTTATTACAATACGTTAACAAATGGTAGGCATTATACTCGTTATAGCTACAAATTCCTATGTCTAAGCCAATCTTTCTACACATTTACAAAATGGGATAAAAATTCCATTATTAAATTAAATTCGCTGATATTACTACTGTCTCATGCTACAATACGCCACTTAAATACTTATGCAATTTTTAGGAGTTTATAATGGCAAACCGAGGAATAAATAAAGTCATTTTAGTTGGTAATTTAGGACAAGATCCTGAAGTCCGTTACATGCCAAATGGAAATGCTGTAGCTAATTTTAGTGTAGCAACCTCAGAATCATGGAAAGATAAACAAACTGGTGAAACCCGTGATCGCACTGAATGGCATCGAGTTGTCGTTTTTGGTAAATTAGCCGAAATTGCTGGTGAATACATTAAAAAAGGTACTCAAGTTTATCTTGAAGGGCAGCTACAAACTCGAAAATGGCAAGATCAATCAGGGCAAGATCGTTACACGACAGAAGTAGTCATTAATCCTATCGGTGGAACTTTACAAATTCTAGGCTCACGTGCAAACAATAATGATAGTTATGATGATGGTTCTCAAAATTGGGGGCAAAGTGCCAATAATATTTCATCGGCACCGGCTGCACCATCTCGTCAACCAAATAAAAATGCGCCTGCACCACAACCTAAAGCACCAGAACCACCAATGGATTTTGATGACGACATTCCATTCTAAAACTATCACCTCTGTTATATTTGGGCGTTAATCTGCGCCCTTATATCTTTTTTTGTTTATTTCTATTATACTTAGTTATAATTTTAATGGATTCAAGATATAACTATGTTGGAACTCATACAGACTGTTGGCTTTGGCTTAATTCTCTTTCTCCCATTAACGAACCCATTAACCACCGTTGTTCTTTTATTGGGTCTATCTGGCGATATGACCAATGAAGAACGTAATTACCAATCAAAGTTAACTTGTATTTATGTGTTTTTGATTATGGTTGTTTCATTTTATTGTGGGCAACTAGTGATGAACACTTTTGGAATATCTATTCCCGGATTACGTATTGCCGGAGGAATGATTGTTGGTGTGATAGGTTTTAGAATGCTATTTCCTCAACAACCATCGCATAAAACCGTTGAAGCAGATGCTAAAAAGAAAGAAGTTTCCAATAATATTGCCTTTGTGCCACTGGCTATGCCAAGTACTGCAGGTCCAGGTACCATAGCGATGATCATCAGTATGTCTTCAACAGTTAAAAGTGGTGGCTATGATATTTCAACGTGGGTTGTTTATACAGCGTCGATTTTGGTTCCTTTATCATTATGCATTATTCTTTGGTTTTGTATGCGTAGTGCTGGCAGCATCATGCGATTTATGGGAAAAAGTGGCATCGAAGCCACCTCAAGAATAATGGGATTTTTGTTGGTTTGTGTAGGTACACAATTTATTATTAATGGCATTAAAGAATTAGTGATAAATTTCCCAAATATATAGTTTATCGACAAATAGAATTCATAGTTTTGGGATATTTTTAATCATTTCTATACGCATTAGAAAATCATAAAGTGGAACTAACTGTTTAAATCCTTTTGCCAATTTTTTAGGTAGTTCACCATTCAGCACATCTTCAATATGGTTGCTTGTTACCATCACAGCTAAATTTCTTCGATTATACCATGTCGCTATCTTTTCATCTTGCTCTTTAATTAACGGACGTTTATAGCTTTCACCAACCAATTCAAATGGCTTTTTAACGCAGCGTGTCATTTCAAGAAATTTATTCGTATCATTAAGAATTTCTTCTCGGAAGATATCCATTGTTTGTTTGGAAGGACAGTAATAACCAAGTCCATATTGATAACTGCTTGGACTTATTTCAAAAAAGTAAGCAGGCGCTTCTTTCCAATCACGATTGGGGCGTTTAAATGTTAGCCATAAACGGCTTCGATAAAGCGATTTGTCATTGGAAAACCGCGTATCACGATGAATACGTGATATTGTTTTACCAATCGCTGGACGCGTTTCAAACCATTCATCAATTTTAAGCATATCTGGCGTCAGTTGTTCGACCAATAAGCGAAAAGGTTTAACTAAATCGTTATCATAAATTGCTCGGTGCTCTTCAAACCAAGGTTTGCTATTATTGATCCAAGCATCTTGTAGAAAATTAAGCCCTGCTTGCGTAAAACCAGTAAAGTCTGCCATAGCTTACTCCTTAAATAATGCTCTTACTTTTTCTAAATCTTCTTGTGTATCTACACCAATTGCAGGAGATTGTTTTGCAACTGCCACATGAATTTTTTCACCATACCAAAGTACCCGCAATTGTTCTAACATTTCAATCTGCTCAAGTGATGATGGCGCCCAGTTGATATATTGGCGGATAAAACCAGCACGATAAGCATAAATACCGATATGTCGAAGATAAAAATCACCAATGCTTGATTGTTTCAGTAAATCGGTTGATTTAGCAAATCGATCTCGCTCCCAAGGTATCGTTGCACGAGAAAAATACAACGCATAACCATCTTTATCAGTTACAACTTTTACTGCTCCAGGATTAAAAGCCTCTTCAGCTGAATCAATAGGTACGGCTAATGTTGCCATGCCGGTTTTATATTGCACTAGGTTTTTAGCCACCTGATCGATAATAACGGGTGGAATTAATGGTTCATCGCCCTGCACATTAACAATTATTTCATCGTCAGCGAATTGATAACGATTAATCACCTCAGCTAAACGTTCAGTGCCAGAATTATGTTTATCACTAGTAAGAATCACTTCACCCTTATAGGCTTTGACAGCATCAAATACTTGCTGATGATCAGTCGCAATAATTACACGATGGGCTGAAGATTTTTGTGCTTGCTCCATTACGCGCACAATCATTGGTTTACCATGGATATCTGCCAGCGGCTTAGCGGGTAAACGACTTGAAGCATACCTAGCAGGAATAATAACTGAAAATTTCATAACTAAAGCCTTATATCTTTTTTATTCTTCAATAGATTGTGTTTGTTTGATTGGTTGAGCTTCTGATTCAAGCAACACAGGAATCTTATCTTTAATTGCAAAAACAAGATTATCGGCTTGGCAGATTAATTGATGATGTTCTGCATCATACTGCAATTGTCCATGACATTTAGGGCAAGCAAGCGCACTTAATAGAATTTGTTTCATTTTTTATTCTCTTTGAGATTTGGTTTTATCTAATAATACACAGATCTGATCAATGGCTGGTTTGGGTATCACAGCATCTATAGGCAAATACCACCAATTGGGTTGAGCAAACAGCTGACATTTAACAGCATCTTTTTCAGTCATTAAAAGTGTCTGCTCACCACTAACAACATTATTTAATAATGGTAAGGTAAATTTTTGATGATCAGCAAATGCGACGGTTTTGTTTAAATCAGCCTTCATATTAATCAGCATATCAAAAAATCTTTTCGGATTACTAATACCCGCAACGGCACAAATATTTGATAACGAAGATAACTCTTTTTTTTCTTTGGTGAGTAAATTTATCACATATTTCGGTACTAATTGCATAGTGTAAGTTTTATCAGGATATTGCTGGGTCAAATTATTGATACTATCACCATTTACAATGATTAAATCAACTGATTTTAACCGATTTTGTCTCTCTCTCATTGGGCCGGCTGGCATCCACCAACCATTACCAAATAATCGTTTACCATCCACGACAACAACTTCAATATCTCTTGCTAATGCGTAATGTTGCAAACCATCATCCGTTAAAATTACATCTAATTGATTTTGTTCCAATAATGCTTTAACAGCTTGGCATCGATTTGGCGAGACTGCTACAGGGGCATGGGTTCGTTGGTAAATAAGTACGGGTTCATCGCCTGCTTGGTCGGTTGTTGTTGTGTCATCTAAAATAAGCGGATAGTTTTCAGCCTTACCTCCATATCCACGTGAGACAAGACCAACTTTCAATCCTTTTGCCTGTAAAGCTTCAATCAAACTAATAGCCAATGGTGTTTTACCATTACCGCCTACAGATAAATTACCAATAATAATGATTGGTACCGGTGACTGCCAAGATTTGAAAATACCAATTTTATATAAAAAACGACGAACAAACGCAATTAAACCATATAATAGAGAAAATGGTATTAGTAACCAAAATAACCGATTTTTACCATACCAAAGTTTTTCAATCATCACGTTAATATCACTCAATTATGTTTAGTCTTGTTTTTATACCTGTTAGATATAGCATTTACAAGATTAATTGCTTATAGCAAAAGATAAGCTATTTTACTCATAAATCGGTAAACTACCAAACCAATCATGATACCATCTTGGATTAATTTCACTGCGCATGGTTTTTAATCTCCACTGTTGATTATCAAAAATCAGACTGATTTGACCTGTTTTAGCGGTAACATAGTAATCTATGTGTAAATCTTGATATCGTGCTATGACTTTATGTGATGGTAACTTCCATGGATTATATCGAGAAGTTGAAATTAATGCTTTTACTGGTTTTACATGATTTAAAAAAGCATAACTAGATGAAGTACTACTACCATGATGAGGAATTTGCAATATGGTTGATGCTAACTGATTTCGATATTTAGTGACTAATTGATATTCTTGATTGCGCTCTAAATCACCTGTCAAAAGTACAGAAAAATGTCCATCGGTCACCTGAACCACACACGAATCTGCATTTTGAGCATATTTAACTAATTGAGTTGGCCATAGCACATTAACAGACAAACTATTCCATAGAATAGTGTTACCCGCTACACATTGGTAATGATTATCTAATGCTAAAGATGAACTCATTAGCCAAGCATTAGGATAACGACTTTGCAGTAAATCTAAACCACCTATATGGTCATTATGCTGGTGGCTGATGATGATTCCTTCCAAATTCAAATTATGCCATCGTAAAAAAGGGAGAATAATCCGCTCTGCTGCGGAGTTTCTTTCCCATTTAGCCCCCGTGTCAAACAAAATTGCTGATTTACCATTATGAATTACAATTGCTAATCCATGCCCAACATCAAGCATATCTAAACGCCAATAATCCTCCTGCTGTTTAAAAAGGGGGGTGCAAAGTATCATTAAAATGATTAATAAGGTGAACCCAAAACGTCGCCATAATTCGGTACGTACAATAACAAAAGCTAGCCAACCGAAAATACTTAATAGATAAAAATCTGAGGAAATATCAAGCCATACCAGATTTAATTTATCTAAACAAACAAATAGCCATTCAAGCGATTTGTTAACGATAAACCAACACCATGAAGCAAGATGAGTACAATGGCTAACACTAAAGAACAGGGCAAAAATAATCAAGGGTAAAGTCAATAAGGTAATAACAGGAATAGCAATTAAGTTTGTTAATAAAGATACCAAACTGATACCTTGGAAGATAATCAATTGGATAGGTAACATTAATAAGATTAAACCAAATTGTAAATGCAACAATCTTATCCAATACCAGCGTTTCTTATTATTTATAACTTTAGGTAGAGGTAGCCAGTCAGATAAAAAAATTAAGCTTGTTACCGCATAACAGGATAGCCAAAAACTCTCTGATAAAATCATTAGCGGATCAAAAAGTAATAATAACGCAATGATACGGTTTAATTTTTGCCAAGCACTGATTTGACTGTTTTTAAAACGTAAATATACCCAAATAGATAATGCTAACATGGCTCTTAATGCAGGAGGATTAAGTCCTGTTAACCATGCATAAAATAGTGCAGCTAGCCATGCTATTATGATTGGGATGAAAAAGTAGATAAAACGCTGAGGAATAAAAAACATCAAAATTTTTAATAGAGTACAACAAAGTCCAAAAACCAATAAAATGTGCATACCTGATATAGCCATTAGATGGGCAACACCTGTTTGCATCATAATAATTCGATGCTCATCAACCATTTGACTACGATCACCAAAAGCTAATGCGAGTAAAATACCTCGATAAGTAAATCGATCAATGTAAGGTAACGAATGATCAGCGATTAGCTGCCGAATATTTAAATTATCTTCAAGTAACTCAGCTTGAATTAATTTTGCTGATAGAAGGCTACGATTAGCTATGGCATAACGTTGGCTATCAAATCCCCCTTCATTTAAATAACTATGTACTACTTTTGTTTTTAAGGTTAATTGCCAAATTTGTCCTGCTTTTGGTTTAATTTGTTGATCCCAATATACCGATATTGTTACCTTAGGATATAAAAAAGATTGAGAATCGTCATTGATTGCAATTTTTACATAATAAAGATCGGTTGGCGAAGTAGAAAAACGAGTGTTTATACTTTCAACTCTTGCTTTTACCACAATCGTTTTGTCGATATATGGCTCAATTTTTATTAAATATTGTTTAGAATACGCTACGGACCATAAAAAACTAATAGAAAATACAGTAATAACAGTAATATAGTTTTGAAATTTAGATGGAGCAATTAAAATCACAATAATCAATATCAACGTTATCATATACCATTGATCGTCACAGAGCAGTGAAGGTAAAAACATCAATGGCAAACAGCCTAACGAAAATATGATTGCCAATAAATCAAGTGATAATCGTCGCATAAACCTAACAAGATTCATTTTATAGAGCAGTCAACTTATCATATGATTAATTGATCAGAATAATCTATCTTGAAATTTTGAAGTTAGCTTCCAATTTATTAATAAGGTGAGAATAATTTTAGGATAATAAGTTTATTTGATAGTTTATTGTGGAATATTGTTATTTATCAGAGCAACAGTGACGTTGACTTGATAAACCAGCGAATTGCAATCTTAAGAAAAGATTTTTAGTAGTAAGGTAAGTAAATTATTGATGCCAAGATTAAATCGCAGTGAAATAAAAAGCCTTTGATCGAAATCAAAGGCTTTATGAATGATAATATTTAAATATTATGCTTTAGCAGCATTATTTACTCTTTCACGTAACTCTTTACCTGGTTTAAAGTGTGGAATATATTTGTGTTTAACTTCAACATTACCACCAGTTCTAGGATTTCTTGCTTTACGTGGGGCTCGGTAATTCAAACTGAAACTACCAAAACCTCGAATTTCAACACGATCATTACTTTCCATAGCCAACGCGATCTGTTCGATAATATCTCTCACAGCATCATCAACTAGCTGCACGGGAAGGTGTGCCCGCCAGTTGGCTATTTTTTCTGCTAAATCTGATCTGTTCATGGTCACTCCTAATTAATTTTTGCGCGGCATAAAATCAATTCATTTTATACTACAAAAGAAAAAGAGGGCAAGCCCTCTTTACTCTTTACATAAACATTTTTTACTCAGTTTTTGATGCTGCTTTAAATGCTTCCGCCATTGCGTTAGTAAATGATGCATCTTCTTGAGTAGTTGTGTTATTTACCGCTGCAAGTGCTTCTTTTTCGTCAGCTTCATCTTTAGCACGAATTGATAACGAAATAGCACGAGTTTTACGATCGATATTAACAATCTTAGCTTCAACTTCATCACCAGCTTTTAATGCAGTAGTAGCATCTTCGATACGTTCACGAGAGATATCTTGTGCTTTTAAGTAGCCTTCAATACCTTCTGCGATTTCGATAGTTGCACCTTTAGCATCAACTGCAGTAACAGTACCTTTAACGATTGTGCCTTTTTTGTAGTTAGCTGCAAAGCTACTGAATGGATCGTCTTCAAGTTGTTTAATACCTAAAGAGATACGTTCACGTTCTGCGTCAACTTGTAACACAACCGCTTCGATATCATCACCTTTCTTGTAAGATTTAACTGCTTCTTCGCCAGGCATATTCCAAGAAATATCTGAAAGATGAACTAAACCATCAATACCGCCATCTAAACCGATGAAGATACCGAAATCAGTGATTGATTTGATCTTACCGCTAACTTTATCACCTTTATTGTGTGACTCAGCAAATTGTAACCATGGATTTGGTTTACATTGTTTAAGACCTAGAGAGATACGACGACGTTCTTCATCAATTTCAAGAACAACAACTTCAACCACGTCACCTAAGCTAACAACTTTAGATGGGTGAATGTTTTTGTTTGTCCAATCCATTTCAGAAACGTGTACTAACCCTTCAACACCAGTTTCGATTTCAACAAAACAACCGTAATCAGTTAAGTTAGTTACTTTACCAGTTACTTTAGTACCTTCTGGATAACGTTTAGCAATTGATACCCATGGATCTTCGCCTAATTGTTTTAAGCCTAGAGATACACGTGAACGATCTTTGTCAAATTTAAGTACTTTAACAAGTAATTCTTGACCCACTTCAACCACTTCGCTTGGATGTTTAACACGTTTCCAAGCCATATCAGTGATATGAAGTAAACCATCAACACCACCAAGATCAACGAATGCACCATAGTCAGTAAGGTTTTTGATAATACCTTTAACTTCTGAACCTTCTTGTAGATTTTCAAGAAGTTGTTCTCTTTCTGCACTGTTTTCAGATTCAATAACAGCACGACGTGAAACAACTACGTTGTTACGTTTTTGGTCTAATTTGATAACTTTTAATTCGATTTCTCTGTTTTCAATATGAGAAGTATCGCGTAATGGACGAACATCAACAAGCGAACCTGGTAGGAACGCGCGAACGCCATTAAGATCAACCGTAAAGCCACCTTTAACTTTACCATTGATAACACCTAAAACTGTTGCAGCATCTTCAACTGCTTTTTCTAGTGTTAGCCACGCTTCGTGACGTTTAGCTTTTTCACGAGATAAGATTGTTTCGCCAAAGCCATCTTCAATTGAGTCAAGAACGACATCAACTACGTCGCCAACTTGAACTTCTAATTCGCCTTGGGCATTTTTAAACTGCTCTACTGGAATGGCTGATTCAGATTTTAAACCAGCATCAACTAAAACAACATCTTTGTCGATTGCAACGACAGTACCACGGATCATATTACCAGAACGAGTGTCTAGTTGATTTAAAGACTCTTCAAAGAGTTGAGCAAAAGATTCAGTCATATTTATATACTTTAAGTTAAAATTAACGTCCACATTACATCATGTCTTGTGGGGTTGTTGGTGATACTCCATACATCCTTATATTGGAGCGAGTTCCACGCTGTAAGCAAACTTACAACGCAAGTTCTTTATTTATATACTTAATAGATTGATTGAAAACATCTTGAATAGATAGGGATGTGGTATCAATTATTAAAGCATCATTCGCAGGTTTAAGTGGCGCAACAGTTCGATTTCGATCGCGCTCATCACGCGCAGTTATCTCCTGCAAAATTTCGGCGAATTTAACATGATTTTGCTTATCTTGCAACTGTTTCATTCTTCTTTCTGCGCGGGACTCTGCACTCGCATCCAGAAATATCTTAACTGGCGCATCTTTAAACACTATAGTACCCATATCTCGACCGTCAGCGATCAGTCCCGGTGCTTGTCTAAAGTCTCGTTGGCGTTGTAATAAAGCAGTTCGAACACTATTTATTGCAGCAACTTTTGAGGCAGCGCCCCCTGTAAGTTCTGTGCGAATATCTTTTGACACATCAATATTGTTTAACAAAACTTTTACTTCAATGCCAGTCGTATCAAATGTCAATGGTAAATTAAGCGCTAATTGGGCAAGCTTTTGTTCGTCATCAAGAGCAATATTTTGCTTGAGCGCCGAAAGCGCAAGTACACGATAAATTGCTCCAGAATCCAAAAGATGCCATTTAAAATGATTTGCCAATGCTTGACATAATGTGCCCTTACCAACACCACTTGGCCCATCAACTGCAATAACAGGAACAGATTCATTCATTTTATTCTACACTTAATCGTTTAAATTGTTCAAAATAATCAGGAAAAGTTTTCATTGTACATTTAGGATCTAATATGGTTACTGGCGTATCAGATAATGCAACTAATGAAAAACACATTGCAATGCGGTGATCGTTATAAGTTTTTATCTCAGCATGAGTTAATTTAGCAGGTGGTTCGATAGTAATATAATCTTTACCCTCTTCAACCGTAGCACCAACTTTTCTTAATTCAGTTGCCATCGCATATAAACGATCGGTTTCTTTAACTCGCCAATTATAAATATTGCGAATTGTTGTTGGTCCTTTCGCAAACAGTGCCGTTGTTGCAATAGTCATTGCTGCATCAGGAATATGATTCATATCCATATCAATACCATTTAACTCACAACGAGTACATTCAATATAGTCATCAGCCCAAGTGATTTTAGCGCCCATTTTTTCAAGTACATGGGCAAATTGAGTATCGCCTTGTAAACTCTTTTTACCAATACCTGTAACACGCACCGTACCGCCTTTAATTGCAGCAGCGGCTAAAAAATAAGAAGCGGACGAAGCATCGCCTTCAACTAAATAATTAACTGGAGATTGATAACTTTGGTTAGCTTTAATTGTAAATTTTTGATAATGATGATTGGTCACTGTGACACCAAAAATTGCCATCATCTTAATCGTAATATCAATATAAGGCTTAGAAACTAAATCTCCAACTATTGTGATTTCAGTATCATTTGGCGCCAATGGTGAAGCCATTAATAAAGCGGTTAAAAATTGGCTAGAAACCGAACCATCAACCTGAATATTACCGCCAGCAAAACCGCCTTGAATATGAAGTGGTGGATAACCTTCATTTTCAAGATAATCAATTTTAGCACCACCTTGACGGAGCGAATCAACTAAATGACCAATTGGACGCTCTTTCATGCGTGGCTCGCCCGTTAGTACAATATTATTATTGCCTAAAGATAAAGCCGCAGCGAGTGGTCGCATTGCTGTACCTGCATTCCCAAGAAAAAGTTCTAAGGCATGCGTCGAATGTAACATACCGCCTACACCTTCAACATCACAAATGGTTCGATCATGCGATAACTGATATTTCACCCCCAAAGCCGCCAAAGCATCAAGCATGTAGCGAACATCGTCACTATCAAGTAAGTTGGTTAAACGTGTATTCCCCTTACTTAGAGCGGATAATAGTAATGCACGATTAGACACACTTTTAGAACCGGGTAAATTAATGGTACCGTTAAATTTTTTTATTGGTTGTAATGTTAGGGATAGCATAATGGCTCTCTTAAATATTTTTGTATTCTTTAGAATTTATCTAGTGTTGTTTTTAGCAAATCAATTGCATGCTCATCTTTGGCACTATTTTGCCATAATTTATCAAATAAGGAACGATGATGTTTAATGGCATCATGCGAAGAAGTAATTGAAGCAATACCCGTCGTCACATTTGGCAATTCACCCAAACGAAAAGGACTCATTGCAAGTGAAATTGGCTCACCATTTTGATAAAAAATTTGAAAAGCAATTGATGGAATAGCTTCTTGGGTGATAGCAATGGTTGGCGCATAAGATTGTTGCTCAATAAGTTCAATCAAATGATAAACTTCTTTACGAGCAAGCAACATTCTTTCAGACTTTTTACCTGGCGAAATAGTTAAGTTGCCTACTAAGCCGATATGTAAAAAACGTTCAACATTACGTAAGCTAATTAAATTAATAACTTTAGGAATTGATTGGTGAAACTGTGTTTTACGGTGTCTTAAAATTGACAAAATCATTGCATATTTTTGCGGATCGATTGACTCGCTAGACTCTGCTAGCATCATAGCTAAATGGTTAAGATAATTCGGTGAAGTTAATAAAAATGAGAAAGGATCGAAATGAGAATAAATATGAGTTGATTGCTCTTCAAGCTGTCGCATTCTTTCAAAAAATCCTTCACCACTTGAATAATATTCAGTATCGATTCCAAGTAAACTCGCAAAAGAAGTATTGAGTAAAGAGGCCAACCGCTCTAAAGTTTCTATCTTAACAATTTCACCTTTCTCTAACCGATAGACAGCTGCTCGTGAAATTTTAAGATTTTTTGCAACATCTTCCGCTTTTAGCGAAGCAGCAATTCGATATGCGCGCAATCGCTGACCTATAGCACAATAATCAATCGTTCCAGTAATCATAATACACTCAAAACATTGGGATTTTGGCAGTGTATCACATGGTGATAACAATGCCAATTTTTGTGAATATCTTTCAGGCTTAACCCGTTTTTATGTTTATTTTTAAAACATAAATTAGTTTAAAAGAACTTTTTGTAAAGATGTTACATTTTTATATTCAGTAAATTCTGAAATGGCTTCGGGTTGTGTTGCATCAGCTTCGCGTTTACCTAAAACTTGTGACGCTAACACCAAGCCTTTTGGTTCCATAACTGAACGATGATAAAAATCAATAAGATCTTGCTTGGTGATTTTCTTCACTTGCTCAATTTTTTTTCTTAATGAATCAAACGTTAAACGGTTATTGCGATAATCAGGTAAATACCGGTTTAATTCTTCATCTAAAGTTTGCGGTGGCATAGTTAATTCATCAAGTACCGCTTTTTTATATTGATCAATATCATCTTTAGATAATGCATGCAATTTACTTGATATTACAGGATAAAATTCTTTATAACGTTTAAATAAATAAGCTGGATCATACTGGTTACTTTGCACAATAAAGCTCATTCCTATGGAATCACCTATTGTCATAGGAGCCGCAAATACCGCATAACCTAATTGTTCATTAGTACGTATTTGATCATAAAACCATGGGGATATGATTTTAGTCAAGGTATAACTCAACATCCCACTACTAATCCGATCATAGCCTGTTGGAATATAACCCATTATTAAAGCATTATCAGTACTTTTAGCTTGTTGAGTAATTTTGGCATCCAGTGAATTTTTGATATTAATATTTTCATTCGGTGTATATTCAACATCCTTTTCTAACGTTTTTTGGATTGAGTGATAAAGATCTAAAGAGTCCTCGTTAGATAAATTGCCCAAACTAATCATATATGGCACAGAACGAGAAAGTAAGTTATCACGATAATTGACAATATCTTCAATGGTAATATTGGCAGTAATTTGGCGTCGTTCATTTCGTTCATAATAATGAGGTAACACCGATAACGCATTGATTGGTTGGACAGCTAGCCAGTAACTTTTAGCATGATCGGCATTATCAAGTTTTTGTAGATACCAAGATTTTGCCAAAGCTAAAGTTTGTTCATCAATAGTTACATTTCGATAATTATCAAGAATTGATGTAACCATTTTTGGTAAATGTTGACTAAAACCACTTGCTGAGATCATTAAACCATTGTCACTTTGAGTGGATAACGAAATCCCCGCTACTGCAGCTTGAAATTGCAAATTACTTAAATTTCGGTTTGCAATATAGTCAAGTAACTCAAATTCGACATCTGCTTTAGCTGAGTTGAAAGCTTGATTGTTACGCAATGAAACCACAATTGCAGCTTTAGGCTCATTTTTAAAATATTGACTAACAAAATGGATATGATTACCACGTTTGCTAAGCTCGGTGGGTTGAGCTTGATCATAATTTTGTTTTGCTATCGAAAAATCATCGGGGATATAAGGATTCAATTCAGGTAAAGTAAAAGTAAAACTTTTACCCAATGTTGACCAGCTGGCTTTTTGTTCACTGGTGATATTTTCAATTTTGTAAGGAGCCTCGACAAAATAAGCAGTTTTATCAGTAGTTTGATCTGGTGAAATCACCCAAACTCGAATATTATCCGGCGTTAAACTTTTTAAGCGAGCAATTATTGCCGCTTTATCAAAATTAGTGGCAACATAATCGGAATTTAAAACGTTTTGCACTGGATATAACAACATTTGATCAGATAGCCATTCTACATAAGACATATCTCGTTCTACATCTTCATACTTAAATTGTAATGCTAAAACTTTTCTGAGTTCTTCATAATAGGCATCTGAAACACCTTGCTTTTGAATTAAATGTAAATAATTGAAAATAGCACCAATTACTTTATCTTTCTGAGCAAGACCTTCATCAGTTAAACTCACATTTATACTAAACGTACCACTATTACCGTAACGAATAGAATCATAAGTTGAACTTATACCTTCAATTAAACCTTGTTTTTTCAATTGATCTGATAAAGTATTTTGACTGCTATTGCTGATCAAATAATTGATATATTCATCCGTTTTATCGGCAAATTTAGCCAAATTATTTTCCATTGGAAATTGTAAAAACAGCATTTTTTTGGGCTGGGCCGGCACCATAGCAATTTGTTTACTGAGTACATTTGGCGTTAATGCGGATTTATCCACTTTTGGAGCAGTAATATTTTTGTTCGGGATTCTGCCAAAGGTTGTTTCTGCTAATTTTGCCAATTTATTGATAGGTTGATTACTATAAATCACCCCCACCATAATATTGGATGAATAATAATCTTTATGAAAAGCCACTAAAGCATCTTGAAGTTTACTCGTTGGTTTATCACTTAATGTTTCTAAGTTACCACCTGCAAATTGTGCTGCTGGATGATCAGAATTAATGGTTTCTGCATTAACTTGCCTTATTCTAAAACCATCGGTTGATCTCGCCATAGTCATTTCAGCATTAACCGCATTGCGTTCTTTATCTGCAAAATTAGAATCTAATTTAGGTTCCGCTATCGCATCGGCTAAATAATCTATCGCAGTATCTAACGCACTGTTTTCAACTTCAAAATAAAAAGCGGTGCGATGCGCAGCAGTACTGGCATTATAACTTCCTGCATGGCGGTTTAAAAATTCGGAGAAACTGGAGGGTTCAGGGTACTTTTTCGATCCCATCAGTACCATATGTTCAGTGTAATGAGCTAATCCTTGCTGATCTTTGGGATCTTGCAGTGAACCTACTGGTAATGCTAAAGATCCTAACGATTTTGCCGCTTTAGGATCGGAAACTAACAGTACGCGCATCTGATTTGCCAATTCAATTACCTCATATTGGCGATTATCGCGATCACTTTGTTGTATCTTTTCTAAAAGCACAGGGAAGGAAATTTTGTTTTCAATTGCAAAAGATGAATTAAAAATTAAAAATACTGATACTATAAAAAAAATAATTTTTATCTTATCCATATAATCTTCGCCTAACAAAAAAAACAACATTATAGTCTTTTTTTAATGAATTAGGGAGAAAAACACAATGTTTGAACGTTAAAGTTTCTTTACAAAAAATGACCAGTGATAAATATCTTTTGCATAAAAATTATACTATAATTCAATCACTACCGTTGAAGAAGCAGTCTTACAATTATACGGTCAGTTCAGTAACTTTATAAATTGTTTACAATTTTATGTCACAAAAATGATGCTATCTTATCAGTATCAAAGTCAATATCAGTACAAATTAACACAATTATGCAGTAGCTCCAATTGATTTAAAGTAGTTTAGATTTTTATCGAAAATGCATTGATTCAAAAAGGAAGGGAGTACTTCGTTCGACTATATTTCTAACACTCCCTATATTGATTCCGCCAGCATTATGGTCGGAATAGCAGCTTTGTGATTGGTAAATTAAGTACATAAAAAATACCAAACAAAAATATAATGGATTAAGGATTTATATGTTCTATAGAATCGTCTTAATTATTAGTATTTTAACTTATAGCTCCACCGCTATAGCCGACAACAACGATTTTGATAACGCTATTAAAGCCGATCGACTGCTTAAAGAGAGTATAGAGGCTAAAAAGTTTCAGAATTTTGAACTCGCATTGTCAAAACTGCAAATTGCAAATCAACTATCACCAACTAATTCTGATGTCTTGGTTCAGTTGGGGTTCAATTATTATGCATTAGGCAAATTAGACCAAGCCAAACAATCATTTCAAAAGGCTTTATCCATTTCACCTAACTATGTTGATGCACAATATGGTCTGGTAAGCGTTATTTTAGCGCAAAATCCTGATGACCTAGATGAAGCGGAAAAATTGCTAAATCAATATATAGAACAATCACCTAATGATGTTCAATTGTTAACAATTAGCAAAACCATCGAAGCCATAAAAAATTCTATTCATAATTGGGATTTTAATTTAGGAGGTACCCACAGCCATTTATCAAAGTCTTATGCCGATTGGAACGAAATGGAAATGGCTCTATCTTATAAATTATCTAAAACAGATACGATAACGGGATATTTTGCACAATCACACCGTTTTCATATGAACGATCAAAAATATGGGGGAACACTTTGGCACACTTTTAACGACAGAGCGTATGGTTATTTAACAGGATTTATCTCTTCCTCAAATAAATTATTTGCCAAATACACGCTAATTAATGGAATCGATTACACATTATTTAACTCAATAAATCAAAATATTAACTCTTTTCATGTTACTTTGGATATGAAGTTAGATCATTACGATGATGGGAACATTAAAAGTATCGATCCAGGTATAATCCAATATTTTTTTGGTGAACGACTGTCTTTATCAGGAAAATGGAATAATACCTTTGATCAAGATAATAAACATATGAGCGGTTTTTTACTTAAAATAACCGGTTCGCCTACCGAAAAACTACACTTATTTGCTGGTTATTCTAATTCTCAAGAAACATCGGATCGGTCAAGTAATTTTAGTCGTTCATTAATTAAGGTGTCTGCTCGTTTTGTTGGGTTTTCTTATGACATATCTGAAATCGTTGCCATAAATATCAACTATACGAACGAAGATCGTAAAGAAACAACCCATAACCGTAAGTTGTATAACAAAAATACTATAGGGTGCGGAATAAAATGGAAATTCTAATACGTTATATCAATATCTATAATGGTAGTTTTGTGCTGTTTGGTTTCATTGTAATAATCATAACCTCGATAATTTACTTTAAAAGAAGAAACCAACGGCGACACTTCAATAAATTAAAAGTAACCTTAATTACAGCCTACAACCAAAGCATTAAACAAAACAATAAAATTATTTTTAAAAATACCATCGATAAAACATTATCATCGGGCTCACTAGTACTGATTGTAGCTTTTTTTGCCAAAAAGCAACGCTATGAAGTGCAAGAATTTCTACCTTTTTTTGCAGAAGAAACATTCCAAACAAAATTACGTGCACTTTTACATAAAGGAACTGTTCAACAACGTGTTGACGCAGCTAATATGTTGTCTTATTACCCATGCCAAAAATCATTTATTGCTTTAGAAAAAGCCTGTTCAGACCCTAGGCAAGAAGTTGCTATCGCTGCTGCATTAAGTTTAGTAATCAGTAATCCCGATGTATCCTTAGTCGAACTCATTACTAAACTGTTCAATTCAATACCACAAAAAGGATTATTTTGTTTTTTACGTCTTATTCCATCGTATAACTTATTACAATTTGAATCACAAGTAATTGACGAAGAATCAAGTAATTTCAATAGTACGTTACTTACCATGTTAAGAGAAATTTCCAATAACTACATAACTCCTTATGTTATGTTTGCCAGAGAAGATCAACGAGATTACATGCAACAATTATTTGAAACTTTACTTGGTTTGCAATGTAAAGCATCAGGAATCATTCACAGTTGTTATATTTTAAATTTCATTAATGAACTTTGTTATCAAAATAGAATATGCAATATTCAAGAACTTATAACAAAAAATTTTAATTTTGATACTAAATTATTTGTTTATTGGGATGATATCAATAACGGTTTTTATAAAAATAAAGTGTGGGCAACATTATGAATAGTTATATATACAACTCTTTAGTTGTTTCAATGCAAGCAACCGTTTTTATTATTATGTTTATTGGTCTGTTACAAATTTTCATTTACTTTATACAACTTATCATAGCGTTATATGTGTTTTTTGATAATCCACATAAAGAAAGAAAAATACAAAGTATACAAAAAAATGACGGTATGTTACATCCAATTACAATTATTATGCCTGCTTATAATGAAAGTGTAACCATAATTGAAAGTATCAAGTCTATTCTTGCTACTGAATATCCTAATGCAGATGTGATAGTTGTCAATGATGGCTCAACTGATGACACTTTTGAGTTAATTAATCAATTTTTTAATTTAGAAAAAAGTTTACACAATCTCAATACTAATAATCCAAATCATCTTTCACATGCTCAAATAAAAGGGGTTTATGTTTCACGTAAAGATAACCGATTACGTGTTATCGATAAAGTGAATGGTGGCAAAGCTGATGCACATAACGCTGCAATTAATTTAAGTCGTTCACCGATTATTTGTCTTTTAGATGCTGATTCAATTTTAGCACCTAATGCTCTCACAAATGCTATGGTTCCTTTCATTGACGATCCAAAAACGATTGCAGTTGGCGGAACAGTACGCGTTGCCAATAGTTGTTTGATCAAAAATGGGGTAGTGAAAAAAATCAAGTTATCTAAAAAATACATTGTTCAATTACAAATTGTCGAATATATGCGTTCTTTTTTAATGGCAAAAGTTGCTTGGAATCATATTAGCGCGTTACCAATTATATCAGGAGCTTTTGGCTTGTTTCGTCGTGATTTTGCTATTCGCATTGGTGGATTTTCCGTTGGTTCGGTAGGTGAAGATTATGACTTTACAGTTAAATTACATAAATATATTTATGATTCAAAGGTTGATTATAAAATTAAATATGTCCCAACAGCCATTTGCTGGACACAGGTTCCTGAAAAATGGAGTGTTTTACGAAATCAACGTATTCGCTGGCATATTGGCGCATTACAAACATTTTTTCATTTCCAAAATTTAACTTTTGATATAAAATACCGCAGAATTAGTTTTTTAATTTTACCCTTTTCAATATTAACCGATATTATAGGGCCGTTGTCTGAATTTTTAGGTTACATATTACTACCGCTCTTTTGGTCTCTTGAGATTGTGAATGGTAATCTAGTCTTATCCTATTTTTTGCTAGTCATTTGTTACAATATATTAATTACTTCAGTAGCCATTGCTATAGATGGATTATTGCTAAAGGGACTTGATAAAGTAAAATATTTATTATCACTTTTTTTAATATCTTTGTTGGAAAATTTTGGTTATCGGCAAATTTGTTTGTTCTGGAAACTTAAAGGTTTTCTTCGATTGAAAAAAGGTAAAATATCTTGGGGAAAAATGGAGAGAGTCAAATTTGACAAATAATGTGATTACAATACGATTTATCCTATTACTTATACTAGCTTTTACTATAACTCCTTCTTTTGCTGTCGATCTTTTTTTATGTAAAACTCCAAACGGTACTTATAATGTGTTAGAGGAGCAATCAAATGAAGATTCATATCAGTATAAAAAAAAAGCATTTTCAAGTAAAACCCAAAACCTGATCTTTACCTCAATTTCCTCGGAAAAAGAACAAAATAACAATTTAATTTCATCTAGCTACGTTGACAACGATAAAGTTAAATCCACCACTGCGACTGAAATGGTTGCTTCGATACAAAATGATAATACTATCTCTGAGAATCAAATAATTACTACCCAACCTCCTGTCATTAATAATCAACAAGTTACAAAAAAATTGATTAATCTTGGAATGTGGAACTGGGAAACTCGTACTTGGGATACTTCTCCAGAACAATTTATAACAAAAATTAAGTCTAAAGGGATCAATCAGATATATCTACAATTAGCAATTGAAAATGAAACAATAAAATTTAAAGAACAGTTAAATCAACTCCTTGATATTGCCTATGAAAATCAGATAAAGATCTTTGCGGTAGAAGGTTCACCCGATATGGTCATAGGCTCAGGTTTAAAAAATGCCATTAGGCGCAATAAAATAATTAAACAGTTCTGTTCTATGCGTGAAGACAAACCTTGTCTTGCTGGTATTCAATATGATATCGAACCTTATGTGTTAAAAGAATACAATCAAGATGCTAATCATTTTTGGCAACTTTGGAATAATGCCATAGAAATGCTTAGTCAGTCATGGGGCGATAAAATTGATGTCGTTATCCCTTTTTGGTTACTCAATAAAGATATTGACGAACAAATTATAAAAAACATTGAATCCTTCTATATCTCAAAATATATTATTATGGCTTACCGTACTAATTACGAAGACATTTATAATATTAGCAAGGATTGGTTAACTTGGGGTGATCAAAACGAAAAAAAAATTATTATTGCGCTTGAAAATAGTCTACTTGATGAAGAAGTTCAGAGTTTTTACATTCCGATTATGACTAATGACGAGATAGAAAAATTCGGCTCCAATGATAACAATGTTATTTTACACCATAAAAATAACCCACGTGGCGATAATGATGTTTACAGTAACTCTTCACACTTATCAGCAAGAATAGGAAATAATGAAATTAGTTTTATGGGGGATGAAGAAAAGTTATTTGAAACGGTAAGTTTGTTGGAAAATGACTTAACTCAATGGCGTTTTTTTGACGGTATTGCCCTACATGGTCTTACTTTATAACTATAAATCCCTTTAAAACAAGGCAAAAGAGCTGACAAACCAGCTCTTTAATTATCAGCACAACACGTACTCATAAAAAATGATTAATGTTCACGTGTCTTTCTAAATTCAACATCGGGATATCGCTCTTGGGTTAAATTCAAATTCACCATACTTGGCGCAATATAAGATAGGTTATCACCGCCATCTAATGCTAAATTTTGCTCGCATTTGCGTTTGAACTCTTCAAGTTTTTTCACATCATTGCACTCAACCCAACGCGCTGTAGTGACATTAACTGGCTCATAAATTGCCTCGACGTTATATTCCGATTTCAATCGAGCCACCACCACATCAAACTGAAGTACCCCAACCGCTCCGACAATTAAATCGTTGTTGGTGATTGGGCGAAATACTTGTACAGCCCCCTCTTCTGACAACTGAACTAACCCTTTTAATAGCTGTTTTTGCTTAAGAGGATCTTTTAAACGAATGCGACGGAACAGTTCTGGTGCAAAGTTAGGAATACCTGTAAATTTAAAATCTTCACCTTGGGTAAAAGTATCACCAATTTGAATTGTGCCATGATTGTGTAAACCAATAATATCGCCAGCGTAAGCTTCTTCAACTTGCTCCCGATCGCCAGCCATAAAGGTTAATGCATCAGAAATATTTACATCTTTTGCCAAACGAACATGACGCAACTTCATCCCTTTTTCGTATTTACCCGAAACAATGCGCATAAATGCCACACGGTCACGATGTTTTGGATCCATATTGGCTTGGATTTTAAATACAAAGCCACTGAATTTCTCTTCTGATGATTCAACTTGACGTTTATCAGTTTGACGAGGTTGCGGAGTCGGAGCCCAAGCAGTTAAACCATCCAGCATATGATCAACGCCAAAATTGCCTAATGCAGTACCAAAAAACACTGGGGTTAAATCACCTGATAAGAACGCTTCTAAATCAAATTCATTTGATGCACCTTGCACTAATTCTAATTCTTCACGCAGTTGTTGTGCTAAATCATCTCCCACAGCAGCATCTAAATCAGGATTTGTTAGGCCTTTAATTATTCGCACTTCTTGAATGGTATGACCTTTGCCTGATTGATATAAGTACGTTTCGTCCTTAGCTAAATGATAAACACCTTTAAACAGCTTACCGCAACCAATTGGCCATGTGATAGGCGCACACATGATATTGAGCTCATTTTCAACTTCATCAAGCAACTCCATTGGATCACGAATATCACGGTCAAGTTTATTCATAAAGGTTAATATTGGCGTCGTACGCAAACGGGTAACTTCCATCAATTTGCGAGTACGATCTTCGACCCCTTTTGCCGCGTCAATAACCATCAAGCAACTATCTACTGCGGTTAAAGTACGGTAAGTATCTTCTGAGAAGTCTTCATGCCCAGGAGTATCGAGTAAGTTAACTAAACAATTGTTATAAGGAAACTGCATAACCGAAGTGGTGATCGAAATACCACGCTGTTTTTCCATCTCCATCCAGTCAGATTTTGCATGTTGGGCATTGGCACCACGACCTTTAACGGTACCCGCTGTTTGAATCGCCTGTCCAAATAATAGTACTTTTTCAGTAATGGTTGTTTTACCAGCATCGGGATGCGAGATGATAGCAAAAGTGCGACGTGCATTCACTTCATCTAAATAAGCTTGTTCTGTCATAAAATTAACTGTTTTAATCTATACAAAATAATCGCGTATTTTAACAGGTATCTAACTGTTTTGCCATTGAAGTTATAAACGATGCTATTTGCCTTATTTGTGTATCTATGCATAATGTTTACATTAAATATTGTTAGCTGTTATTTGTCTTTTTGACAAGAAATTTCAGATTACACTAACGTTTCAGTATAAAAATGGAACTTGTTATGAATATCCGTGATCTAAAGTTGTATTTACATTTATGTGAAACTTGTCATTTTGGAATGACAGCCGATGCCATGCACGTAAGTCCATCAACGTTATCCAGACAGATCCAACGTATGGAAGAGCATTTTGGCCATACTCTATTTATTCGAGATAATCGCCAAGTACAAATTACATCGGAAGGTGAAAAAGTAAAGCGCTTTGCTCAACAAGTTGTGAATCTACATCAACAAGTAAGACAAGATTTAGATCAATCAGATCAGCAATTAGTCGGTGAACTTACCCTTTTTTGCTCGGTTACCGCTGCTTATAGCCATCTACCCGAAATACTTGATAGATTCCGTATAAATTATCCTCAGATTGAAATTAAGCTCTCCACAGGCGATGCGGCCGATGCCGTTGAGAAAGTACAATCAAACCTTGCTGATTTAGCCATTGCCGGTAAACCTAAACAGTTACCAGCCAGCGTTGAATTCTTAAAATTTGGTGAAATTGAAATGGTACTATTAATACCAAAACTTAACAGTTCATTTAGTGATAAACTTCATCAAAAACAGCCTGATTGGCATAATATCCCTTTTATTTTACCTGAACATGGACCAAGTCGACACCGAATTGATCTTTGGTTTAAACAACAAAAAATAACCAGTCCAAAAATTTATGCCACTGTAGCTGGGCACGAAGCAATCGTATCTATGGTCGCATTAGGATGTGGCGTAGCATTGTTACCTAAAGTTGTAATGGAAAACAGTCCTGAAAGAATCAGAGAGCGAATAACCGAATGGTCAACCAATTTAATGGAACCCTTTGATGTAGGCATTTGCGTGCAAAAAAGACGATTGTCCGAAAGGATCATTGCGGCATTTTGGACACTTTGTGTTCTTAATCTACCCAATAATCAAAAAAATAAAATATAATATTTATTCATCAAGTTAAAAATTTAGATTATTTTGTTTAAAATAACCAAAATAATATCTTGATCGTTCTATCTAAAATAATTTGGTTGTTAAGAAAGGAAATACGTACAATGAGAATTAAAAATATAAAAATAAAAGCATTGGTATCGTTAATATGTTTTACCACCGCTATCATTCCTTTTGCAGTTCAAGCTAAAAGTGATTCAAGATTAAGTATATCTCGCGAAGAGATGAATCTCATCCAGTATCCAGCCGGAATAACAATAGAAAGTTCGATTTACTATAACGGTGATACCGATGACCTAGTAACAGCAGGTTTGGGATTCTCACCTTTATCAACACTCATGATTAAACCAACCATTGCTGACCCTGCCAAACCAACCCCACAAGAACTTAGACAACTAAAATTGAATCGTTTTATTGATATCAAGACAGGAGAAGGATCACTTTTTGGTTTTCAAAGAAAAAATCTTACACCGCTGTTTGATGGCAAAATAGCAGGTACTGAAATATTAGCAACCTTTAAAAATAACGATGAAAGTGTGGGGTTATTAGTACAAATTCCATTGGATTTTGATAAAAATAAACCATGTATTGTTGCAGTACCATCAACTGATTCTGATGGATTATTTAATGCATATGATGTACAAATTCGAGGACTATGGGGACTTCGTCATAACTGTGCAGTCGTTTATAATGATAAGGGTTTAGGGAATGGTATTTATGATATAACCAATCAACGTGGTTATGCGATCAATGGCAAGGTTCAAACAGACAATTTACTTTTTAAACCAAAAATAGAAAATAGAAAACGCTATGTAAAAAACTACCCTAATCGCTATGCAATAAAACAACTGCACTCAAAACAGAATTCTGAAGAGCGTTGGGGCGAATTTGTTTTAAAATCCATTGAGTTTGCTTTTTACCAAATCAACACTCAATTTTCTCCTACTAAAGAGGTTATATTTGATAAAGATAATACGTTAGTATTGGTTTATGGTGCAACTGATGGTGGAGGAGCCGCTCTAAAAGCTGGAGAGTTAGATAAAAATAATATAATAAAAGGGATTGTTGCAGTTAACCCACAAATCGCACCTTACTCTGAAACAATTCCTGTAACTGTAAAAGTCGGTGAAAAACCACTAGCAAAAATTGAATATCTTTCAATAGCGGAATATAGTACTTATGCATCACTATATATACCTTGCGCCGTTCCAGCGATTATTAGAAATAATAAAGATATCAATATACCTTTTGCTGATAATTATACTTATGCACAAAATCGTTGTAATGCATTAAAAAAGGCAAAATTATTAATTTATGGAACTCCAAAAGAAGCACTTGAAAAATTACGACAATATGGCTGGACTCAAGAAATGGAAAGGCAGCTCCCTTATTTTTATTTTAAAGAAACAATAGGTTTACCTTATCAATATATTAGTGCCTATGGCCATTATGACGTTACGGAAAAAATGTGTAATTATTCGGTCGCGAGCACTCAAAAAAATCCTGTACTTTATATGGGTAAAGTTGAACCTTTATCAGAGACAGATTTCCAGAAACTATGGGGATTGGCAAATGGACAACTACCGATATGGCTAGGAGATGAATCAACCATGTTGGCTCTCGTAAATAATAAAGACATCTATTCGCCAAGAAGAGATTTCTATTCAAGTTCCGATAATAAAGATCAAATTGACTATAACAGCAAAGGAGCAATTTGTTTATATAACAAATTAAAAGATCCTCGAGTTGAGTTAGGTATGAAACAAGTTATCGCTTCAGCCAATTTAAATGGAATTAAGACATTTATCATCCATGGTCGCAACAATGTAAAACAACTACCAGATTATACTTCCCGCGCTTATGTGGCCTTAAACAGTCAAGTAGAAGGTAACAATTCACAATTACGTTACATTGAGGTAAAAAATAGTAGTTATTTAGAAGGAAAACCTCCATTTGATAATTCGCTCGTCTCAATTGATTATTATGGTGAAGATGCGATGGAATGGTTATGGGCTAATTTGACCAATAATGCAACGTTACCAGAAAGCCAAGTCATTGATGCTAAGCCCCGTGCAGGAAAAATTGCATTTACACCCGATGCTACAGCCCAAAATTTAGTACCTATATTACAATCGCCTAACAGTAACAATATCATCAAGAAAGAAAATGGCGAACTGATTATTCCTAATTAATCATTAAGAAATCATCTTTAACTATCGGGTTAAGTTTCTAAACTGACTTAATACCGGTAGTTAAAATCTTTATAAAGTAAATTTGGACAAGAGCACTGCTGTGCGTATTTTAGGATATAAAACAGCAAATAATGCTTTTAACTCAGAATAATTTTGCCGAATATCGATGATGTTTTCTTTTAATAAAAAGAGTTTAGGTCTCCTTTTTGCCATACCATTTAATACCTTTTCAACAAAATCAATTGAGGCATAGTTTTCTAGCCACTCACCTTGCCACATAGCTTGCATAAAATTTTGATAATCAATAGGATATTGAGTAATAAAAGGTTGAATTTGCTGTTTGGTATATTGATTAAATTCGCTAACCGTTCCCATAACGCCAAAGGTCAACCACTGTTTTGATAAAAAGTGATCCCACACGATATCCAATGCAATTGACGCCACACGCCGATGTGTTTGGCGAAACAATAATTTCGCTTGTTTCACTTCTGGCAGATTATCGGTCATGCTATCGATTTTGCGATGTAGCATAATTCCATCAGCAATATCGTTAGGATAAGTTAAATAAGGATCACCTTTAACAAAATCCGCTACCGTATTGCCAATTAATGAACTACTAACTAGCGAAGCTAAATGTAGATGCGCTAAAATATTCATAAAATCAAGTATAACTGATTAGTCACGATGTTTAAACTCACCTTCAGCAAACCCCTCACGCCAATAGCTCGTAATATGAATCGCTTCTGGTGCGAGCTGAGTATATTTATCTTTCAGTGCTCGTCGTAATTGTTGAGCTAATGAACTTTCCATTCCGCCCCAAAACATAAGTTTATCTTGTTCGGCAAATTCAGTATTTATTACTACATCGACCAATTGATTAGGTTTTGTATTATCTTGAATTAACCAACTAACTTGCACATTTTCATTATCTGGTAGTGGCACAATATCTTTAGGATGATTAACCAGAATAAACGCATAAACTTTTTGTTTTTCAGGTAAATGTTCAAGCGTATAACAGATTGCTGGTGCAGCTGAAATATCCCCCATCAACACCAAACAATTATCGGTGAACGACAGTTTACCGGCAGAACCGACTAAACCAATCTGATCACCAACTTTAGCGTGTCTTGACCAAACTGTAGCCAACCCATTTTCATGAATCGCAAAATCAATAAACAACTGATTAGTCACACTATCAAATTCACGTACACTATAACTGCGCGCCAATTGACGAACTTTATCACTTACCACAATCTTATTATCTTCGTCTAGTTTAGGAAATAAAATTTCACCAGTAATAGGCTCAGGAAAAAGCAATTTAACATGAGGACAAACCCACGCAGAATCAACATCAAACGGTTTATTACTACTAAACTGCACACGTATAAAGCTCGGTGAAATCTTCTCAACTTTTAATACTGTCAATAGCGCATTAACAATAAGTTTTTTTGATTTTTGGGGTTTATCTATCATTAGTTAACTCCTTAAATTTTTTATGGATATTATTGCCTTTGGATGTTGGATTATCATACAGCAAAACATCAAAAAAAAACGCTATTTTTTAGTCCAAAAATAAAACTCACTTGTTCCATTTAAATTTAATGGAACAGATTTCACCGATGTAAATAAAAATATTACTTAACCTAAAAAATAGCCTAGAAGATAAAATTAATATTTTAATGAACCAAATGCGCTACACCAATCTTGATCAAACTTAGCTACTGCCGCATCGACTGCGGGGTCAGAGATAAATAATTCGGCCACATCAACTGGCAAGGTAATGGCTTTACAACCCGCTAACATACAATCTAATGCTTGTCTTGGCGTTCTAAAACTTGCTGCTAACACCACTGATTCAGGGCAATGCAAATCAAGCAATTTTTGTAATTCTAAAACCGTTTCTTTGCTGTTGCCACCTTGTGCATCAATACGATTCACATAGGGAGCTATATATTTTGCTCCAGCAAGTGCTGCCAAAAATCCCTGCCCAGCACCATAGACTGCTGTTCCTAACGTTGTAATTCCCTGTTGAGTTAACTCTTTAATAGCCATTAAACCTTGTGCATTAACGGGAATTTTAGTCACAATTGACGGTACGACCTCTCTAAGTTGTTCGGCTTCTTTAATCATCCCTTTTGCATCACTTGCCAGCACTTGTGCAAAGAGCAACTTATCGGGACCTAACACATTTTGCAGTTCATCTAACAACTCAAAAATGTTTTTACCTGACTTTGCCACAATACTTGGGTTGGTTGTTACCCCATTAATTGGCAACACGGGCGCTAAACGCTTAATTGCCGCAATATCGGCTGTATCTAAATATAGTTCCATATTGAACCCCCTAACTTGGATAATTAATCTTTATATAAAAAAAGTAGTACATAAATAATAGTTTGATAATAAAGAATATTTAAGCAAAAACCTAGAAGACGAATCTGTCATTTACTGGATTTTTGTATGCTGTAAATAAAAATGAGAGTCTGATCACATAATCAGAAAATAAGAGAGTTAATTACTATAGATATCAAAACAATGCTAAGTTTATATTTTTAAATGTCATTAATTGTAATGTTGTGTATATTTTCGATTAAATAGTGAAAACATTAACACTATAAAATAGAAATAAAACATGATAAATTGTGGTTTTATTTCATCTATAAAACTAATGGTAAAACAGCGATTGAATCAGGATAATTTTTCCATTATTAATCTAATAAATTGTTACTTTCCCCTACTATACACTTACTTTTTATTGCGCATCATGTGCTCAATCCAAATTATGCAGTTTAATCACTGGTTATATAAAAAATTTTGGCAAGTATAAATTAATTTAGTTGGAGCGTTTTTATGGATTTATCTATTGAACAAATACTGAGACAATTTACAAGCAAGATTAACAGTATCAATAAAATATATTTTGCCAATAATGCTCTACTCGCCCCTGTTCTTGCTTACCAAGTTAATTTTCCTCGTATAGAGATCATTATCAATGGTCAACAAGAAATATTATGGGCAAATGATAGAGGTGAACAAATCAGTAATACTCTGTATGCCAATGATATTCTCTATGTGACCTCTAATAGTTGGAATAAACCTTTGTGGCATAAACCTGTTACCATTTTGAGTATTTTATTTGGCAAACAACAAATTGGTCTAAGTTTATTACATTGGGATGGCACGCAGATAATTCCTAAAGGTCAACTCAATATTGCAAGACGTGGGCCTCGTATTGGTGCCTTTATTATTCAAGCAATTGCAGAACTTACTTGGCATAATCAACCGTCAGAACAAAATCAAACCGCTTATTTTCTTATTCATAGCTTGCTGAGTAGTACGCTTGATTTGCTCAACGCCGATATCGAAACCGCCTCAAAAACCACCAGTTTATTTGAAGCGATTCGCCAGTATATTGATACGCATTTTCGGGAAGATGTGACCCGCGACTTTTTAGCGAAAATGTTCTACATCTCTCCTAATTACTTATCACATCTTTTCCAACGTGAAGGAAAGATTGGACTGAATGAATATTTGAATCAAATCCGTTTAGAATATGCCAAATCATTACTTAAAAACTATGATTTAAATGTAAAAGAGATCGCCCATGCTTCAGGCTTTAAAGACAGTAACTATTTTTGTCGAATTTTTAGAAAAAAAACCGAACGTTCACCTAGCGAATACCGCCGACAATATCACAGTAAGTTATCTCAAAAATAATGCGATTTTAGTAAAAATTAAACGCCATTATGTTGATAACCATAATATTTAACAAAGTCGCAATGATTATTAATGGTTTTGAATTTATCTTTCATTAAAAAAATTGGCAACAATGCTATACCTTGTCCTTTCTCGACAAGATTTAATATTTGGCTTAAAGAATCAACCGTAATAAGATTTTCGGATGGATAATTTAAAGCAAGTGTTTTGGCTCTTAATGGGCAATGTTCATCATTATTGATAAATATTGGCAAAAGATCGGACACCACAACTGATTGACTTTGTAAAAAAGCAATCGGTAAATTTTCGGTTTTTGTTAAAAGATAATCAGGATGTTTAAATTTTTCAAAAGTAATTACTTCATCATAATAATGATGATGAATTGCATTAGATATATCACTGGTTCGTTTAATAATAATTTCTGTGGATTCTAGGCAATATTTTTTCGTTTCAATAACCAGAAACTGAAATAAAAGTTCCGAAATTAATAATGTAAGTTTACCTTTAAAAGTATGTATTAGAAGAACATCACGCTATACCTGTGCAAGCTAAACTGAAAAATTTTAGTTTCAAAACGACTAAACACCAAGGTCAGGTAGGCAATGTCGTCATCTATAATCCCGACAAATGGCAATATACTTCGTTTACTTTTTTCAAGGAAAAACCCGCTAGCCAACAAAAAAATATCTATCAAATTTTGTATCTAGCAAAAGGTATTGTACCAGGGATTTATTGAAAATTTTTTAGAGCTAATTTTATAGATTGATTTTGCCTTAAAGTATTTCAAAAATTTTTAGATTATATGCATTTTTAAATTTATAACTGCTATATCATGTAAAAAATATTCAGAAGTCTATATCATTTCATTGTAAATCCAATGGTTAAAATAAAAGATAGAAAGATGCCAAAAGTTTTACTTACGCATATATAAAAGGCTAATTTCAGCAAAAAAGAAACTAATGTGTGCTTTAAGCATTAAAAATGCTAGCTAACCCAATATTTAGGTTAGCTAGTTACTGAATTATTTACATACAAAATTTTCAGGGTTATTGGTATCACCGTTACCTGTATATATTGTTTGTTGAGGATATTGACATAAAGGTCGTTGCATGGTGACTTGACCATTTTTTATTTTTTTAGCTATTAGAGTCGTTGGTGTTTGTTTTTTCTCAACCCAATTAACTAATGTTTCAAAACCATTAATTTTATCTGGGCCATCACCACCATTACAATGATCAACACCAGGTGCTAAATAAAGTTTCGCAAAATTATCTACATACTCTTTGCCGCCCATGGTTTTCAATACATCGTTATAGTATTGAATTGATCCTTTTGGTGCTATAAGACGATCATCCAAACCATGCCAAATAATCATTTTTCCACCTAATTTTTTGAACTGACTTAAATCTGTATCATCAGTTCCCATTATTGGAGCAAACATTTTGACTGATTGATTGAAATACTTTTCATAACCTTTATATCCTAAACTTTTCCAATCAAAATTAGGATCTTGTTTAATCCAATACTTCAAATAATCAACTGGTATAGGAAAAGGTCCTTCATTACCAGCTAATACATCAAGTGGCGCGGATGGTTCAATACTAAACCATAAAGACTTTCCATTTTGATCTGTTGGACCTTGCCAGATTTTTCTTAATGTTCGAATCTCATCTTTATTTAGGCCTGCTTGATTGAGTAGATCATCACTGATTTCTAATGTTGTTGGGTCATTAATTATTCCATCTTTAATGCCATCTTTTTCATCCGCAAATTCAATGATCGCTTTTCTAACTTTATCTAGCTTATCACTTCCAATAGGTCTACCTAACTCTTCTTGCATTACAACTTGTGGCCATATTTCTGCAGGTACAAATTTATCCCAATAGATTGCTGGTGCTGCAATATATAAACCATCATAATCAGTTGGGTACCATTGCGCTTCCATTAGTCCTTGACGCCCACCTGTAGAACAACCATTCCAATATGAATAATCTGCAGCTTGACCGTAATATGATTCAATAACTTGTTTAGTTTTTATCGTCATTTCATGTACACTACGATGTGCAAAATCTCTTACCGCATCAGTTTGTAATTTGCCATCTTTAAAGACAAATTTACCATCAACCAGATTCCCTACATGTCCAGTATCGGTCGCCGCTGTGACATAACCATTTTTAGCCGCTACAGCTAACTTATCAAATGGTATAAACCCTGCATATCCACCACCACCAATTGATTGTAAACGATGATTCCATTGGCTTGGCAACCATACTTCAACATTAATAGCAGGTTCAATAGTTAATTCAACTCGACAAATCTGTGGTAAACCAATGATTTCTTTTGCTTTAGCGCCCCGTAGAGTATCAGCTAAATTGGAAAGTGGCGTAAAATTTCCTTCAATTAACTCAGTATTTACTACTTTTGCATTATCTAACGTCAAATCACTTAATCTTTTGCAGCTTTCGGCTGAATCCCACATTGAAGGTGGTTTTGCATAAGCAGAAGCGCTCAGACAACTTAAAACCGATAAAAACAATAAACTATATTTCATCATATCTCTATTCCTATCATCAAAAAATATCTTTTCTAAAACTATTTAGATTAATATTATGCATTACTTACATAAATAACAACATAAATAATAATTAATTTCTACCAGCAAATGTCACACTATCGTATTTTTTGCTTCGAAATCTTAAGAAATAAAAAATGACAATGTCTATAAACGATAATTACCATCAAAACATGACATTGAATATCTAAATTATTGTAAAAATTTATAAATATTTCCGATGGTTGTAAATTGTAATGTGCTTTAATAGAATTGTAATAAAAATTTATTTGATAAGATGACTTGGAAAGAAAAAGTAAACTATTTAATCTGACCATCATTTAAAGAAATAGATGACAGCCAGATCGGGCTTACATTAGTACGTATTATAATGTTCCATAAAAAATTTCAAAAAATTAAGGTTTAGGATGAAAATCATCAATTTGCTTTTGCCAACGATTATAATTCCAATCAATAATTTTGGTTTTTAACTCTGCTAACTCATTTTGTGCGGCTTGTTTTTGTTCTGGAGTAAGAATTTGTTCTAAACGAGTTTGAATTTGCTTATTATATTCCCAAACTGGGGGAAGCTGATAATAATCCCATGCTAAATTATTATCGATTTCAATAATTTTTTGTTTTGCATAATCACTTAATAGTGACCATGCATAGGCTTTTACTGGATCTTGCTCACGTCCTAAACCATATAAATAGGCTTCAGTCACCCTTAATATACCAATAATTGAGCTGTGCTCAGCCATTATTTCGGCATAATCAATTGCCAGTTCTAATCTTTCTGGTATTAATGATTTACGATATTCGGTTAATTTATTAATTTTTAGATATTTTTTATCTTTATAATGAGATCCTTGTTGAAACAACATTCGTGCTGTTAAATCCTCATAACAGTGATAACCACCTTCCAAAGCATAATTGTAATATTTAATACTCTCTTCTAATTGTTCATCAGAGCATGGAAGATATTTCTCATTATTATCACTTTCACAAGGACTAAAATTCCTACCCTTTCGGTAAGCAAATTTTGGATATTTTAAATCAGCAAACTCATTCCATAAATAAATATCCATATCCGGATTTTTAAATACCACCGGTTCAATTAACGGTTTTCCGGTATTATCAACCAACTGATCGCGATATTTTTTCATAAATTCTTTAAAAGACATCATACCTTCTTCTTTCGCATATTCATTATAAAATTCATGCCAATAAAGAAGGTCATAATAATAAGGCATTGCATTTTTATCCCACTGCCAAGCATGTTTAATAAATTTAACTAAGTCTTCAGGATCTACAACAGCATAAAATACTTGATCGTTAAATGCACCACGATATAGTTTTTCAGCTTCTTCTATGCGTAATAATTGGTTTTCAGGAATGGTTGAAGGGTAAATAGTATAGTCCATAGTTATATTTTCTGTATCAACAAAACCAAAATCTCTGTCTTGCTTAGATAAATGATGAAAATATAAAAAATAACCACCAATAGCCATAATAATGCTAATTACCAATAATATTTTGAACTTTGATTGTTTCACTTTATTATTCACCCTCAATTCCATTCACTTAAATTTGCAATATCCTAATAGGCTATAATTAGCTAGCTCTAAGTTTATTACCTAGCATATTTCAAAAAATTAAGGTTTAGGATGAAAATCATCAATTTGCACTTTCCATTCGTTGTAATCCCAAACAATAATTTTGGTTTTTAACTCAGCTAACTCATTTTGTGCGGCTTGTTTTTGTTCTGGGGTAAGAATTTGTTCCAAACGAGTTTGAATTTCCTTATTATATTCCCAAACTGGAGAAAGCTGATAATAATCCCATGCTAAATTATTACCGATCTCAATAATTTTTTGTTTTGCATAATCACTTAATAGCAACCATGCATAGGCTTTTACAGGATCTTGCTCACGCCCTAAACCATATAAATAGGCTTCAGTCACCCTTAATATACCAATAATTGAGCTGTGCTCAGCCATTATTTCGGCATAATCAATTGCCAGTTTTAAATCTTCTGGTGTTAATGATTTACGATATTCGGTTAATTTATTAATTTTTTTAAATTCATTATCTTTATAATGATCGCCTTGTTGGAACAGCATTCGTGCTGTTAAATCCTCATAACAGTGATAACCTCCGTCCAGAGCATAATTGAAATATTTAATACTCTCTTCTAATTGTTCATCAGAGCATGAAATATATTCCTCATTATTATCACTTTCACAAGGACTAAATCTCCAACCCTTATGGTAAGCGAATTTTGGGTATTTTAAATCAGCAAATTTATCCCATAAATAACTAAGCATTTTACGATCTTTAAATACTACCGGTTCAACTAGCGGTTTACCGGTATTATCAACTAATTGATCGCGATATTTTTTCATAAACTCAGAAAATGAAATCATACCTTTTTCTTTTTTGTTATCATCATAATACTTTTGCCAAACAATAAGATCATAGTAATAGGGCATTGCATTTTTATCCCATTGCCAAGCATGTCTGATAAATTTCACTAACGCTTCTGGATTAACGACAGCATAAAATACTTGATCGTCAAATGCACGACTATATAGCTTCTCAGCTTCTTCTATGCGTAATAGTTGGTTTTCAGGAATGGTTGAAGGGTAAATAGTATAGTCCATGGTTATATTTTCTGTATCAACAAAACCAAAATCTCTGTCTTGCTTAGATAAATGATGAAAATATAAAAAATAACCACCAATAGCCATAATAATGCTGATTACCAATAATATTTTGAACTTTGATTGTTTCACTTTATTATTCACGTTCAATTCCATTCACTTAAATTTGCAATATCTTAATAGGCTATAATTAGCTAGCTTTAAGTTTATAACGAGCATATTTCAAAAAATTAAGGTTTAGGATGAAAATCATCAATTTGCTCTTGCCAACGATTATAATTCCAATCAATAATTTTAGTTTTTAACTCTGCTAACTCATTTTGAGCGGCTTGTTTTTGTACTGGGGTAAGAATTTGTTCTAAACGAGTTTGAATTTGCTTATTATATTCCCAAACTGGAGAAAGCTGATAATAATCCCATGCTAAATTATTATCGATTTCAATAATTTTTTGTTTTGCGTAATCACTTAATAGTGACCATGCATAGGCTTTTACAGGATCTTGCTCACGCCCTAAACTATATAAATAGGCTTCAGTCACTCTCAATATACCAATAATTGAGCTGTGCTCAGCCATTATTTCGGCATAATCAATTGCCAGTTTTAATCTTTCTGGCTTTGATGATTTACGATATTCAGTTAATTTATTAATTTTTTTAAATTCTTTATCTTTATAATGAGCACCTTGTTGAAACAGCATTCGTGCTGTTAAATCCTCATAACAGTGATAACCTCCCTCCATAGCATAATTGAAATATTTAATACTCTCTTCTAATTGTTCATCAGAACATGGAAGATATTTCTCATTATTATCACTTTCACACGGACTAAATTTCCATCCCTTTTGGAAAGCAAATTTTGGATATTTTAAATCAGCAAATTTATCCCATAAATAAATATCCATATCTGGATTTTTAAATACCACCGGTTCAACTAACGGTTTGCCAGTATTATCAACTAACTGATCACGATATTTTTTCATAAACTCAGTAAATGACATCATACCTTCTTCTTTTGCATATTCATTATAAAAGTTATGTCGATTAAGAAGATTATAATAATAGGGCATCGCATTTTTATCCCACTGCCAGGCATGTTTAATAAATTTAACTAAGTCATCGGGATCTACAACGGCATAAAATACTTGATCGTTAAATGCACCACGATATAGTTTTTCAGCTTCTTCTATGCGTAATAATTGGTTTTCAGGAATGGTTGAAGGGTAAATAGTATAGTCCATAATTATATTGTCCTGCTGAATTGAATTATTATCTGAATTTATTAAATTATAAAAATAAAAGAGCAAAATGCAGATAATCAAACAAATACTAAAAATTATTAATTTTTCTTGTATTGTCTTTTTTGTTTTAGTTGACTTATTCATTAGATATACTTCAAATCATTTTGATTAAAAACGTCAACTTTTACAATGCGATTTTCTAAGTCTCCGTTATTGAATACTCGACAAGGCATAATTTGATTTTTAGGCCCCAGTTTCATTATTTCATTATAAATAGGGTAGATAGGAGATTTAACACCTTGTGTACTTAGATTTTTTTTATAATCGTTTCTATTTATCAACATTTTATCGTATGTATCACCAGACAATAAAGCATACCCCCACAAAACACGATCAATTGGATCTAGAGAAGCCATGAAATTAAAAAAACGAGCGGGTCGATATTTATGTCTTTCCACATCTTCTGCTGCAGTTGTTTTTTGTTCAAAAGAAAATCCTTCACGATAAAAATTACTCCTTTTTATCAAATCAATAGCATAATTGGCATAGATAGTTTGCCCTAAGCAACGTGTTTTTTGTTGCTGAGAGATAGTTTTAGCTAAACAACTTTTTGCAGAAATCTTATTTTTATTGAAAGTATCTTCATAAGCAGCTCCTCGGCAAGAGTGCAAGACAAAAATGCCTTTTTCCGGATGCCAAGGTAAACATTCCATATTATCCTCATTATTAAAAGAAATTTCACTTTTTCCATTTTGTTTTTTTAAATAAAGCGCTTCTGGTCCTCCATGACCAAAATAGTGAACTTCCCATAGAGCATATTTACTAGCAGTTTTAGGATTGGTTAACTCATTATATAATTTAGTCCATTCTGCTTTAAACTCAGAGGGATATTTAAACCCTCTTATAATTCGAATTTCAGCATTGGGATATTCTTTTTCTAATCGTAGAGATTTATAATTAGCGGCTAATCGAAATTCCCAAAACCCACTTCCTCCATATACAAATAATACAAATAATGGTTTGGGCGGTTTTTTTACTATAACTTGTTTAACGGCAACATTACCATTATTAATTTTAGTTGTTTGTGCTGCATGTGTTGTACTTATTTTAGATTTATCCGGCATAATTTTATCTTACCTTTAAATAAACTCTAATGTGACTGTTTCATTTTCATTTTGTGTATAAAATGCTTTTGTATATCCATTTTTATCGGTTCGTCCTTGCACCTTTCTGCCATCTGGCAATGTTGCAATATAAGGCTCATTAGCATGAATTTTTCCTGTTTCATCTTTACATATGAATTTAATTGCATAATTGCTTATAAGATAAGGTAATGCTAACGGATCGACTCGTATCGCTTTCGGTCCCATTTTCTGCAATGCATTACTTTTTATATAAACATTATCCGCCGTGCCCAGTTCAATCCCTGCACTACTAAGTTTGATATATGAACCACCACACATTAACGTCAGTTCTTCACTTGCGGTGACCGTTAATTTTCCATCGACACTGTCTATTTTAATATCTTGCTTGGCAGCCATATTCAGGTTGGCATTTT